>NZ_JBHYHC010000057.1:0-54789 GCF_042738955.1 Umezawaea sp. NPDC059074 | reverse complement strand
GTGGGCGGCCCCTTGTGGTCTCGGCACGCCGAGGCTAGGCGGTGCGGGTACGCCGTCCGCGCAGCTCCTCGAGGCGCTCGTCGAGCAGCTCCTCGAGCTCGGGGATGGTCCGACGCTCCAGGAGCATGTCCCAGTGCGTGCGCGGGGGCTTGATCTTCTTGGCTTCCGGCTCGACGCCGTCGATGATCTTCGACTCGGTGCCGTGGAGGCGGCATTCCCAGGTCGGAGGCAGTTCGGCGTCGTCGGAGAACGGAACCTCGAAGTCATGCCCCTTGGGGCAGGCGAACCGCGCGACACGGCGCGGGGCTAGGTCGTGGTTGCGGTCCGTCTCGTAGCTGACTGCTCCGAGCCGGCTGCCACGTAGAACGCGGTCGGCCATGGCGCTGTCCTTTCGCTCGGCTCAGGGCCGGGGCCCAGGCTTCTTGCTCACCGAGTGCAACGTACGGATTGGTCCGTTCGTTCCCCGGTATACGGTCATGGTCGCCCACAGTGACGTCTTTCACCCGTCAACGAAGGCTTCCTTCTAAGGGATGCAATCGCGCCAGGATCGTGACGCGTTATCAAGCTACCGTGCGAGTTCGTCACACGAATGGAGCAGTACCCCTCGTCAGCGTGCGCCTACGCCAGCCTAAGCTGACCACTTTGGGCTACGTCCGGCCCTAGGTCGCCTAGTCGGAAGTGACGTCGGCACAGCACCTGATAGCGGACAGTAGTTTCAGTGTGTTCCGGCACACTGCCACGCTCCGTGTCAGGTCGCATCTGCTCCGTGTCCGCCACCAGGACCGTGTCGCCCGCGCGAATCACTCGTCCGGCCCGCACCCGAGCGTTGAACCGGCCGGGCAACCCGCACCAGCACAGGACTTCCACCTGGATGGCGTGCAGGTCGTCCGCCAGTTCGAACAGCCGCCGCGAGCCGGGGAACATCTCGCCGCGGAAGTCCGTGGCGAGTCCGAAGCAGTACACGTCGACCTGGACGTCGTCGGCCAACTCCGCCAACTGTTCCACCTGAACGGGTGACAGGAACTGCGCCTCGTCCACGATGAGGTAATCCACCCTCTGCCCCAGCGCCCACTGCGCCCGCACCAGCAGCCTCAGGTCGTCGTCGGAGACCTCGACGGCCTCGTGGGCGATCCCGATGCGGCTGGAGATCTGCGGTTTGCCCGACCGGTCGTGCCGCACGAGCAGCAGCCCGCGGCGGCCCTGCCGGGAGTTGTTGTGGTCGATCTGCAGCGCCAGTGTCGACTTCCCGCAGTCCATCGGCCCGAAGTAGAACTTCAGGTGCCCGACCACGGGCGCGGACCGGCGTGAACCGGCTACCGGTACCGCGGACAGGGCATCGGTGGGGTCTTGGGATGACGGGGGCGCTTCCACGGCGGGTCACCCTAGTGGTTCGGGTCCTCATGCTCCGTTCGGCGGGGGAGTCGAAGCCTCGACCTGGGTGCTCTCCGCCGTGGTGGTGGGTACGTCCGTGGTGGTGGTAGGCGCCACCGTCGTGGTGGTCGGCTCGGGCGCCTCGGTGGTGGTCACCGGGGGCTCGCTCGGCGCTTCGGCGCTGGTCTGACCGCTGGGCTGGCCGCTGAAGGCCTCGGGTGCTCGTGCAGGTGCTTGTGCAGGTGCCTGTGCTCCCGGCGCGGCAGCGGGCTTCGCAGAGGGCTGCACGGCCACGGCTTCGGGGTTCGCCGCCGGTGCTTCGGACGACTCGGCCGCCGGGGTGGACGGCCGGGTCGGAGCGGGGGTGTGGCCGCCGAACCAGAACAGGCCCGCCGCGATGCCCGCCGTGAGGCCGAGCATGACCAGCGGGGTGCGGTGCAGCAGCGGAGGGCGGGGGAGCCGGATGGCCGTGGTGGCGTGGCGCTGCGCGGGGATGCGGACGGACGCGACCGGGTCGGGGAACTCGGTGCTCAGATCCCCTTTGGGTGGTTCGGGCCCGTCGTCGGCCGGGGGCGGGGTGAAGCCGGTGGCGGTGCCGACCGCTCGGTGCCGGGGCAGCGACAGTTCGGCACTCCGAAGCGGCGGAACGGGGGAGAGGTGCTTCGGGAGCGGCCGGGAGATCGTGATCGAGGCCGTGCCGTCGGCGACGCGGCGGAGCATCCGGTCCAGTTCGGCCACGTCGGGGCGGTCGGCGGGGTCGGGCGACAGGAGACCGTCGATCACCGGGCGGAGGCCCGCGGCGTGCGCCGGGGGTTCCGGGCGTTCGGTGACGATGGCGGTCACCGTGGCCAGCGGGTCGCCGCGGTCCAGCGGGGGATGGCCCTCGACGGCGGCGTAGAGCGTCGCGCCCAGGGACCAGAGGTCGCTCGCCGGGCCCATCGGGAGGCCGCGGGCGCGTTCCGGGGCGATGTAGGACGGGGCACCGAAGAGGGTGCCGACCATGCGGCTGCCGGTGTCGGCGGCGATACCGAAGTCGGTGAGGTGGGCGTCGTCGCGCTCGTCGAGGAGGACGTTGCCCGGTTTGACGTCGCAGTGGACGACACCCTGGGCGTGGACGGCCATCAAGCCTGCGAGAACCTGCCTGCCCATCGCCGCCGCCTGACTCGGCCGCAGCGGACCGTCGTCGGCCAGCACCGCGGCGAGGGAACGGGACGGCACCAGGCGCATGACCAGCCACGGCTTGCCGTCCTCGTAGACGAGGTCGTAGACGGTGACGACGTTCGGGTGGCTGACCTTCGCCCCGACCTGCGCCTCGTGCCGCATGCGGCCCTCGTGGTCGGGGTGCACCTCCTTGATGGCCACCTGTCTGCGGAGCAGGCAGTCGTCCGCCGACCACACGACACCCATGCCGCCCGACCCGATGCGGTCGAGGAGCTTGTACCTGCCTGCCAGCAGATCCGCCTGATCAAGGATCACCGGTCAGAAGTCCCCTGTGGGGGCGAATCGTAAACCTGTTGGGGTCTGTGGCTTCAGTGTTGGTTGAAGTGACGCCTCGTGGAATCAGTCGGGTGGGGAAGGGAGGACCACGCTTTGGAGAAGGGGGTGATGGCCTGTGACGTGGGCTGATCTTGGGCGTTCGCTCGGCCGTCGGTGCTCGCTCTCGGCGGATCGGCTCGGGGCGGGAAGTGGCTGGTTCGTCAAATCTATAGCTTCAGTGTTGACTAAAGCTAGCCTTCGAGCGTGAAGGAAGACGAAGACAGCCACGGGCGAACCGGGCGCGGTTCGGGCAGCGAATGTGGTGGGGGGTGGTTGTAACGCTGACGGTGTTCCGGTCGAATCCGAGTCGATCGAGTCTTTTCGCTGGTGGTCGCTGGTGTGCTGATCTTGCAGGGAGCCGCGCGTGCAGTCGATGTCCGTGAGTGTCGAAGCGGCGTCGGTCGTCAGCTACGCGATGGCGCACAACGGGGTCTCGGTGATCGGTCGGGTGACCGTGTCCGGGGTCGCGCGGGATGTCGTGGGGGCTGTCGTCCGGTTCGGTGTGTGGGACGCGCACGGGGCGTTGTCGGAGACGCACAGCCGGACCGTCGACCTCGTGGGTGGGCGGGACACGGTGCTGACCGATCTTCGGTTGGTGTTGGAGCCCGCGGCGATGGTGCTGGTGGAGGAGCAGCGGCCTGGGGTCGTGCGGGTGTGGGTCGAGGCAGGCGGGGTTCGGCTGGCCGAGGACTCCGTGCGGGTTAGGGTGCTGGCGGCCCAGCAGTGGGTGGCCCGGCCGTTGGCCCTGGGGCTGGAGATGGTGGCGGCGTACGTGATGCCGAACCACCCCGCCGTCGTCGACCTGATGGGGCACGTCGCCGACCGGTTGCTGGCGAGCACCGGCAGTCCGTCGTTGCAGGGCTACCAGGGCGGGGCCGAGCGGGTCGACGAGATCGTCGGCGCCGTCTACGACGTGTTCCGCGCTCGGGGGATCCGGTACAGCGAGCCGCCCGCGAGTTGGGCCGACGACGGGCAGAAGGTGCGGACGCCCGCCGAGGTGCTGCTGGACCGGGTCGCCACCTGCCTCGACCTGGTGGTGGTCATGGCCGCGGTGCTGGAGCAGGCGGGGGTCAACTCGCTGCTGTGGCTGGTCGAGGGGCACGCGTTCCTGGGGTACTGGCGGGAAGAGGCGTCGTTGGACGGGGCCGCGCAGACCGATGTCGTCGAGGTGGTGAACCAGGTCGACCTGGGGCGGATCCGGTTGGTCGAGACGACGTCGGTGGTGGCCGGGCGGCCGTTCTCGGAGAGCCACCGGGCCGCGTACGACGCCCATCTCGCTGGTGGGCTGGAGCGGGTGCTCGGGGTGGTGGACGTCCGGCAGGCGCGGCGGGACCGGATCGTGCCGTTGCCCGCGCGGACCCGTGACATCGGCGGGAACGTCGTGGTGAGCCTGTACACGCCCACGGTGCGGTTCTGGCCGGAGGTGGCGGTCGTCGCGCGGCCCGAGGTCGGTCCGCGGCACGCGGTGGCGGTGCCCGCGCGGGTGACGCGGTGGAAGAACTCGCTGCTGGACCTGAGCCTGCGCAACCGGCTGGTGAACTTCCCGGCGCGGTCGGGGTTGTCGTTGGCGGTGCCGGGGGACCGGCTCGGGGTGTTGGAGGACGTGCTGCACCGGGGTGGTGTGGTGGCGTTGCGGGCGTCGGACGAGCTGGCGGCGGTCGAGCGGGAACGCGGTGTGCGTTCGGGGCGGGACCTGCCGTCGTCGCAGCTGGAAGAGCTGCTGGTCACGCGGCGGACGGTGTTCGCGGACGTGACGGAGGCGGCGTACACGACGCGGTTGCGCGGGTTGGCGCACAAGGCGCGGACGATCCAGGAGGAGACGGGCGCGAACAACCTGTACCTGGCGCTGGGGTCGCTGGTGTGGGAGTTGGACGGGCGGCCGCTGCGGTCGCCGCTGGTGCTGGTGCCGGTGGTAGTGAAGCCGTCCGGGCGAGGGGGGCGGTACCGGCTGTCGCTGGACGACGCGGGGTCGTCCACGCCGAACTACTGCCTGGTGGAGAAGCTGCGGCAGGTGCACGGGCTGAACGTCCCCGGCCTGGCCGAGCCGGTGGAGGACGGCGCGGGGATCGACTTGGACGCGGCGTTCGAGGCGACGCGGGCGGCCATCGCGGAGCGGGGACTGCCGTACCGGGTGGAGCCGACGGCGGACCTGGCGGTGCTCCAGTTCGCGAAGTTCCGGCTGTGGAAGGACCTGGACGAGAACTGGGCGACGTTCGCGGAGAACCCGCTGGTGGCGCACCTGGTGCACCGGCCCGCCGAGGCGTTCGTCGACCCGGTGGCCACGACCGCCGTGCACGACCTGGAGGAGCTGGCCGAGCGGTGTCCGGTGCCCGCGGACGCCTCGCAGCTCAAGGCGGTCGCGGAGGCGGTGGCGGGGCGGACGTTCGTGCTGGAGGGGCCACCGGGCACGGGCAAGTCGCAGACGATCACGAACCTGCTGGTCCGGGCGGTGGCCGAGGGGAAGCGGGTGCTGTTCGTCGCGGAGAAGCGGGCGGCGCTGGACGTCGTGCGGCGGCGGCTCGACGAGGTCGGCATGGGGCCGTTGACGCTGGACCTGCACGACAAGGGCAGCGGTCCGGTGGCCGTGCGGGCGCAGATCAAGCGGGCGCTGGAGCACGAGGTGGCGACCGACGCGCAGGGGTTGGCGGCGCGGCTGGACGAGCTGCGGTCGGCGCGGCGGGTGCTGACCCGGTACGCCTACCAGCTGCACGACCGCAACCCGGTGGGGCTGTCGCTCTACTCGGCGCGGGACGCGGCGCTGGCGATCGGTGACGGCGTGGTGGCGATGCCGGTGTCGGCGGCGTTCCTCGGCACGGCCTCGGCGGACACGGCGACCCGGTTGCGGAAGCTGTTCGGGGAGCTGCCGGACGTGGCCTACCCGGCGCGGCCCCGGCCGGGGCACGCGTGGGCGTTCGTCGACGACCGGGCGGTGTCCGTGCCGGAGGTGCTGCACGCGGCGCGGCGGTTGGACGTGGCGCTGCGGGCGTTGCCGAGGCACGAGGTGCTGGCGGCGGTGCGGCTGCCGGAGGACCTGCGGGTGGTGGCGGCGCTGCTCGCGGAGCGCACGCCGTTGAGCGTGCTGGACGAGACGCGGACCGAGCGGTGGGCGTTGGCGGTGGACGGGGTGCGGCGGCAGGTCGCGGAGTTCGCGGTGCTGGACCACCCCGGTCTGGACCTGGTGACGCCCGCCGCGCTGGACCTGCCGCTCGCGGACCTGCACGCGGCGGCTCGGACGGCCGCGGAGTCCGGGTTCTGGGGGCGGCGGGGGCGGTTGACGGCCGTGCGGGACCGGCTGGCGGGGGTGCTGCGGCCGGGGGCGCGGGTCAAGCCGAAGCAGGTGGTCGAGCTGACCGGTGAGCTGGTGGCGCTGCGCGAGGAGGTCGGCAGGCTGGCGTCGGTCGTGCGGCAGGTGCCGGGGCTGGTGCTGCCGTCGGGGTGGAGCCCGTTCGCGCCGGAGGGGCGCGAGTTCCTGGTGCGGCGGGTGGAGTGGCTGCGCTGGGCCGGGTCCGTCGTCGATCCGGCCGAACCCGCGCGAGCCCGGTTCGCGGGACCGCTGCGGGCGTTCCTGGCGGCGCCGGTGCCGTTGGACGGGGTGCCGGTGGGGGTCGCGGCCACGGTGCTGGAGGACTTCGCGAAGGCGTGCCGCACGGGGGTCGCGGCGGTGTCGGAGTGGGCGGGGGAGCAGGGGTTGATGGCCGCCTGGGCGGCGAGCGCGGGGGAGCGGCAGCTCGGGGACGACCAGTTGGGGTCGTTGCGGCGGTGGGTGGCGCTGGTGGCGCACGTGGAGCTGCTGCGCGACGAGCACCTGGACGACGCGCGGGCGTTGTTGCTGCGCGGGGAGTTGGACCCGGACGACGCGCTGCGGGCGTTCGAGCTGGGGCTGGCGGAGGCGTCGGTGGGGGAGCGCGGGCGGGCGACGGGGCTGTCGTCGTTCGACGCGGCGGCGCAGGACCGGGCGATCGGCCGGTTCGTGTCGGTGTCGGGGATGGTGCGGGAGCACCTGCGCACGGCGGTGCCGTCGCAGGTGGTGCGGGCGCGGTCGTTCGACCCGGCGGCGACCGGCGGCCAGGTGGGGCTGCTGCAACGGCAGGTGGGCAGGCAGCGCGGCGGGCTCGCCGTGCGGGAGCTGATGACCCAGTTCGGCGACCTGGTCACGGCGGCGCTGCCGTGCGTGCTGGTCAGCCCGGACTCGGTGGCGCGGTTCTTCCCGCCCACGGCCGGGCTGTTCGACGTCGTGGTGTTCGACGAGGCCTCGCAGGTGCGGGTCGCCGACGCCGTCGGCGCGATGGGGCGTGCCCGGTCGGTGGTCGTGGTGGGGGACAGCAAGCAGATGCCGCCGACGTCGTTCGCCGAGAGCGCGTTCGACCCGGACGAACTCGGCGACGCCGTGGAGGACGAGGAGTCCATCCTCGGCGAGTGCGTGCAGGCCCGCGTGGAGCGGCAACGGCTGACGTGGCACTACCGCAGCCAGGACGAGTCGCTGATCGCGTTCAGCAACCACCACTACTACGACGGCACGCTGTCCTCGTTCCCGGCGCCCGCCCGCTCGGGGCCGGACCGAGGGGTGTCGCTCGTGCGGGTGGACGGCACGTTCCACCGCTCCGGCGACGCCGGTGTGCTGCGCACCAACCCGATCGAGGCACAGGCGGTGGTCGACGAGATCCGGCGCAGGTTCGACGCCTCCCCCGACGTGCTGCCGTCGATCGGCGTGGTGACGTTCAACCAGCAGCAACGGGCGTGCGTGGAAGGGCTGCTGCGGGACTCCGGCGACCCGCGGATCGTGGAGGCGCTCGACGACGCGGCCGAGGGGCTGTTCGTGAAGAACCTGGAGAACGTCCAGGGCGACGAACGCGACGTGATCCTGTTCTCCACGGCGTTCAGCGTGACCAAGCGCGGCGTGCTCCCGCTGAACTTCGGGCCGCTCAACCGCACCGGCGGCGAGCGACGGCTCAACGTGGCGGTGACCCGCGCACGGCGTCAGGTGGTGGTGTTCTCCAGCTTCGACCCGGCCCAGCTGCGCGCGGAGGAGACGTCGTCGGTCGGTGTGCGGCACCTGCGGACCTACCTGGACATGGCCGCGGGCGGCGCGCTGCCCGCGGGGTCGCGGTGGCGTGCGGTGGTCGACCGGCACCGCGACGAGGTCGCCACCGCCCTGCGCGCGGCCGGGGTGGCCGTGGCGACGGACGTCGGGATGTCGGAGTTCAAGGTCGACCTCGTGCTCGCGGACCCGGCGGCTCCGGACGTGCCGGTCGTCGCGGTGCTGCTGGACGGGCCGGGGTGGGCGTCGCGGCTGACCGTGCGCGACCGCGACGGCCTGCCGGTGGAGGTCCTGGAGGGCTTGCTGGGGTGGCCCGCCGTGCGCCGGGTGTGGCTGCCGGACTGGTTGGCCGACCCGGAGGGCGTGGTGGAGCGGTTGGCGGCCGTCGTGCGGGCGGGCGGCAACGTGCCCGCGCCACGGCCGGTGGAGCCGCCGGTCCCGGCGACTGTGCCGGTGTCCGTGGGGGTCGCGGTGCCCCTGCTCGCCGACGTGGCGGCGTTCGTGCCGTGGACACCGCGCACCGCGGGGACGGTCGAGGTCCTGACCGGCCTGCCCCGCACGGGTGGCCAGGTCGCCGCGGTGGTGGCGGAGGTGGTCGCCGCGGAGGGACCGGTGCACGTGGACCGGCTGGTCAGGCTGGTGGCGGGCGCATTCGGGCTGACCAGGGTGGTGGAGGCCCGGCGGGCGTCGATCCTGGCGCAGGTGGGCGGCCCGATGGTGGTGGAGGACGACGTCGTGTGGCCGGTGGGGATGCGGCCGGGGGAGTGGAGCGGCTACCGGCGGACGCCGGAGGGCGTGGAACGGCCGTTCGAGCACGTGCCGCTGCGGGAGGTCGCGAACGCGATGGTGTCGGTGGCCAGGGGAGCGGCGGGCATGGACGTGAGCGAGTTGCGGCGCGAGGTGCTGGGGGTGTTCGGCGGGCGTCGGGTCACGGCGAGCGCGGCGGAGCGGTTGGCGGCGGCGTTGGAGCTGGGCGTGCGCGCGGGTCGGTTGCGGGTGGACGCCCAGGGCGGCGTGACGGCTGCATAGTTGTCTCTATTGCTTCAGTGTTGACCGAAACCAGTGATTCGGCACTGGTTTCGGTCCCAGCGGTCAAGGGAAGGACAAACGGCCTTCGGACTGCCCCTGGCTCCGGTCGAGGAGGGGGAGCAGTCGGTCCCAGTGGTGGCGTGCCGCGGTGGGGCTGAAGGCCGAGGTGTCGGCCATGGTGAAGCCGTGAACGGTGTCGGGGTAGATCTCCGACGTGTAGTCGACGCCCGCGGTGTCGAGGGCCTGGTTCAGTTCGGCGAGGGCCTCGGGCGTGATGTCGGTCGCGGCGTGGCCGAAGTGGGCCCTGGCGGTGAGCGTCGCGAGGGCGTCGAGGCCGACAGCGCCCACGGGGCTGTGGAACCCGGCGACGGCGGCCACCCGGTCGGGGCGGGCCAGGGCGGTGCGCACGGCCAGGAGGCCGCCGATGCAGTAGCCGGTCACGGCGACCGGGCCATCGCCGACCTGGGGCTGGGTGGCGAGGAAGTCGAGGTAGGCGTCGGCGTCGCTCAGGACGCGGTCGGTGGTGTGGGCGTGGATCAGGGGCATGACCTGGGCGACGAGCGCGTCTCGGGCCTCGTCGTCGATGTGCTCCGGGATATCCAGCAGCGGCGCGGGGCCGTGGCGGTAGAAGAAGTTGGGCACGAGCACGTAGTAGCCGTGCCCCGCCAGTTCGAGGGCCATGTCCCGCAGTACGGGCCGGATGCCGAAGGCGTCCCCGTACATCAGCACCGCGGGGTGCTCGCCCTGATCGGGGTAGGCGGCGAACGCGTCGGCCTGACCGTCGGCGGTGGGGATCCGGAGGGTTGTGCTGGGCATGGGCCCCATCCTGTCGTAGGGCTTACTTGGGGCGCTGCTTGGTTCCGGCGGCGAGCAGGGTGACGACTTCGGCGATGCGGGCGGCGCGGAGGTCGGGTTTGCGGGTGGTCGCGTCGATCCAGCGCAGGTAGGCCTTGCGGTAGAACTGGGCCAGCGTGTCGAAGAACGCGGCCGCGTCGGGGTTCGCCGCGAGGGCGGTGGCGATGTCGTCGGCGAGGTCGGCGCGTTGGGGGCCTTCGGGGGCGAGTTCGACGGTGACGTGGTCGCCGGGGGAGACCCCGGTGTCGCGCAGCCACAACGGGGTGAGGGTGAGCGCCCAGCCGTCGCCGGTGGGGTAGAGCCTGCCGCGGACGCGCTTGCCGTTGACCGTGCCGCCGACGGGGTGGTCGGTCTTGGCTCCCCAGAGCCGGTCGGGGCTGAACGGGACGTCGATGGTCGCGCGCCCGCACGGGACGGTGATGACGGCGCGGAAGCGCTGCGGTGCCATGCGTCGATTGTGGACCCGCCGGCATCGGGTAGTCGATTCTATTACTTCAGTGTCGACCAAAGTCGATGCTCGACTTCACCGTCACCGCTCAGCGCTCAAGGGAAAGACAAACGGCCTTCGGACTGACCAATGCGAAGCGAGATCTGGTGACCGGGTGGTCACGGCAGGATCGTCAGGGTGGTGTTGTCGGCGTCGAGTTCGGCGTGGACGCCGAGGGGGATGGTGAGTTGGCCGCCGGTGTGGCCGAAGCCGAGGTCGGCTACCAGGGGGATGCCGAGTGGGGTGAGGCGGTCGTGGACGAGGTCGGCGGTGGGGCCGCAGGCGGTCCAGGAGCCGAGGGCGATGGCGGCTGTGGTGTCGAACCAGCCGGTGCGCAGGAGGCGGGTGAGGAGTCGGTCGAGGGCGTAGGTGTCCTCGGCGATGTCCTCGAGGAGGGCGATGGCGCCGGGTGGGGGGGGGGTGTCGAGGAGGGTGAGGCAGCCGCCGGTGGTGGTGCCTTGGGCTTTGCCGCCGACGAGGGTGGTGGCGCGGGGTGAGGTGTGGGTGTCGTGGGGGTGGAAGAGGGCGCGGCGGAGGTGTTCCTGGGCTTGGGGGTCGTGGACGAAGGCGCTGGTGCCGATCATGGGGGCGAAGAGGGTGGGGATGCCGCGTCGGGTGAATTCGGTGTGGAGTGCGGTGGTGTCGCTGGAGCCGGTGAAGTGCTTGGTGGGGGCGGTGGCGAGGGTGTGCCAGTCGAGGTGGTCGAGGAGGCGTTGGCTGCCGTAGCCGCCGCGTGCGGTGATGACGGCCTTCACGTCCGGGTCGTGCCACGCCTTGGCCAGGTCGGCGGCGCGGTCCACGTCGTGCCCGGCGAGGTAGGGCAGGGTCGGGTGGACGTCGTGGGCGTGGTCGGCGGTGTGGACGTCGAGGCCCCAGGTGCGCAGGATCGCGATGCCGGCGGTGAGGAGTCCGGGGTGGACGGGTCCGGCGGGGGCGATGACGGTGACCCGGTCGCCCTGACGTAGGGGTGCCGGGCGGTGGGTCACGTGCGGAGTTCCAGGTGGGGGACGTCGGGGGGTGTGAAGCCGAAGACCTGGCCGTAGAAGGAGAGTTCGGCCTCGATGGCGGCGGTGATGGTCTCGGC
This sequence comes from Umezawaea sp. NPDC059074, assembly GCF_042738955.1. Classification (NCBI taxonomy): domain Bacteria; kingdom Bacillati; phylum Actinomycetota; class Actinomycetes; order Pseudonocardiales; family Pseudonocardiaceae; genus Umezawaea; species Umezawaea sp. NPDC059074. Next base: position 43,389 of record NZ_JBHYHC010000057.1, on the reverse strand, counting down.
TTTGCGGAAGCCGTGCTGTTCGCCTTCGAAGGTGAGGTAGGCGTGGGGGATGCCGGTGCCGTCGAGGGCGGCGACGAAGCGGTCGGCCTGGTCGGGTGGGCAGATCTCGTCCTCGAGTCCTTGGAGGAGGAGGACGGGTCCGGCGAGGTGGTCGACGCGGTGGCTGGGTGAGCGGTCGGTGTAGCGCTGGGCGGCGTCGGGGAGTGCGCCGACGAGGCCTTCGACGTAGCGGGATTCGAAGTCGTGGGTCTCGCCGCCGTCGCCGGTCCAGCCGCCGAGGTCGAGGATGGGGAAGGCGATCATGGCGCACCGGTAGGTCTTGACGGTGGTCATGGAGGCGGCGGCGGTCCAGCCTCCGGCGCTGCCGCCGCGGATGGCGAGGCGGGTGGGGTCGGCGGTGCCTTCGTCGGCGAGTGCTTGGGCGACGGTGGCGCAGTCGTTGACGTCGACGACGCCCCATTGTTCGCGGAGGCGTTCGCGGAAGGCGCGGCCGTAGCCGGTGGAGCCGCCGTAGTTGACGGAGACGACGCCGATGCCGCGGCTGGTGAAGTAGGCGAAGTCGGTGTCGAGGACGGGGACGGCTCGGCTGGTGGGGCCGCCGTGGACGTGGACGAGGTAGGGGGGCTTCTCCCCTTCGGGCACGGCGTACTCGGGGTTGCGGGGGGCGTAGACGTAGGCGGGGATGTCCTGGCCGTCGGGTCCGGTGAAGACGCGTTCCTCGGGGATGGGGAGGTAGGCCTCGTGGGGTGGGGTGTCGCCGCCGGTGAGGTGGGTGAGTTCGCCGTTGGAGAGGTCGAGGGTGACGAGGGCGGTCTCGTCGTGTGGTCCGGCTGCTCCGTCGACGACGACGCCGTCGTGGACGGTGAGCTGGGAGGACCAGACGGGGAGGTCGGTGTCGACGTCGGTGACGGTGCCGGTGCGTTCGTCGAGGACGGCGAGGTGGGTGCCGCGGAGGACGGCGTAGCGGCCGGGGTTGATGGTGGCGAAGTAGCGGTGGCCGAGGCGCCACATGGGGCCGCCGAGTTCTTCGGTGACGGGGGCGAGGTTCTTGCGGCTGCCGTCGATGCCGATGCGGTGGAGGTTCCACCAGCCGTCGGGGTCGGTGAGGGCGAGCAGGGAGTTGTCGGTGTCCCACTCGAACTGGCAGATGGCTTCGTCGGGTCCGCCCGCGAGGACGACGTGGTCGCTGGTGCCGATGGGTGCGAGGCAGAGTTCGGTGCCGTCCCAGGGCATGGCGGGGTGGTTCCAGCCGACCCAGGCGACGTGGCGGCCGTCGGGGCTCAGGCGGGGGCCGGTCATGAAGTGGTGGCTGGCGGCTATGACCCGGACGGGTGATCCGTCGAGGGGGATGGCGACGAGGTCGCGGTGGACGTCGGTGCGGGCGTCGCCGGTGACGGTCTCGCGGACGCACCAGACCTCGGTGTCGTGGGGTCCGGCGGTGAGGTCGGAGTAGCGGAGGCCGTGGTGGCGTTCGGGTTCGGGGGTGAGCGGGGTGGGCTCGGGGTTGTCGGGGTCGAAGAGGTAGACGCGCTGGTCGGCCCAGTGGGTGAAGGCGACGCGGTCGCCGTCGGGGGTGGTGAGGACGACGAAGGGGCGGCCGCCGTACTCGTGGACGCGGTTGCGGACGTTCCACGGGGCGGGCAGGAGGTCGACGCCGTCGCGGAGCAGCCCGACGCGGCCGCCTTCGTCGGGGCGGCTGGTGGCCCACCAGACCTGGTCGCGGTGGGTGTCGACCCATTGCAGGCCGCCCCCGGCCTCGGCGACGTCGGCCGACCCGATGGGGGATGTCCAGGTTCCGCACGCTGCGATCTTCACCACGGCTGGGACCCTATACGCGCAGGGCCGTTCGCAGCGATAACGACATCGGCGGGGCAGCCGCGCCCGAGGTGGCGGTGTGGCTTAGGGTTGGGAAGTCATGGCACGCGTCATTCACGTATTCCGTCAGCCCGACCGGTTCGTCGCCGGCACAGTCGGGCAACCAGGCGACCGCATGTTCTACCTGCAGGCTTCCGAGGACGCCCGCATGGTCAGCGTCGCGCTGGAGAAGCAACAGGTCTCGGTCCTCGCCGAGCGCATCTCGTCGTTGCTGGAGGAGGTGCACCGCCGGTTCGGCGCGGAGGTCCCCGAGGACACTCCCCCGGATCTTCGGGACACCGAACCGCTGACGGCGCCGGTGGAGGAGGAGTTCAAGGTCGGCACGATGGGGCTGGGCTGGGACTCGGAGTCCAGCGCGGTGGTCATCGAGCTGCTCGCGATCACCGAGGACGAGGTCGACGAGGCGGTGGTGCTCGACGACACGGAGGAGGGTCCGGACGCGGTCCGGGTGTTCCTGTCGCCGTCGGAGGCCCGCGCGTTCGCCGAGCGCGCCGATCGGGTGGTGAACGCGGGTCGCAAGCCGTGTCCGCTGTGTTCGGAGCCGTTGGACCCGGATGGTCACGTGTGTCCGCGGCAGAACGGCTACCGGCGTACCGAGGAGAGCTGAGCGCGGTCGTGCTGCCTGGTGACGACGGTGTGCTCGACCTGTTGGCCCGTGGTCGGATCGAGGTCGAGGGTCGGTTGGTGGACGCGTCGAACGCGACGTTGTTCTGCGCGATCTCGTTGGACGGCGTGTCGGCTCAGTGCGTGTACAAGCCGGTGCGGGGTGAGCGGCCGTTGTGGGACTTCCCGAACGGGACGCTCGCGGGTCGTGAGGTGTCGACGTACTTGATCTCGCAGGCGTCGGGGTTGGGTGTGGTGCCGCCGACGGTGTTGCGGGCGGGTCCGTTCGGCAGCGGGATGGTGCAGCTGTGGGTGGACACGGTGGAGCAGGACCTGGTGGGCATCGTCGCCGAGGCGGAGGTGCCGTCGGGGTGGCGTGCGGTGTTGCACGCGCACGACCGCTACGGGGATCCGGCGGTGCTGGTGCACGCCGATCACGAGCGGATGCGGGTGATGGCGGCGTTGGACGTGGTGGTGAACAACGCCGACCGCAAGGGCGGGCACGTGCTGCACGCGGTGGACGGGTCGGTGTACGGGGTGGACCACGGGATCTGCCTGCACACGGAGGACAAGTTGCGGACGGTGTTGTGGGGGTGGCTCGGTGAGGAGCTGCCGCCGGAGGCCGTGGAGGGGTTGGGGCGGTTGCGGTCGGCGTTGGACGGGCCGTTGAACGAGGAGCTGCACGAGCACCTGACGCGCGGTGAGGTGCGGGCTCTGGTGGAGCGGGTGGAGAAGTTGTCGGTGGCGGGGGTGTTCCCGGCGCCGTCGTCGGAATGGCCGTCGATTCCGTGGCCCGCGTTCTGAGTGGTTCCGGTCCGGTGCGGCCGGTGGTGGGGTGGATCTTCGGGGGCTCGGGCAAGGTCCACTTCCGGGTGATGTGCGACCTGGGGTGTTGTGCGGTCGCGGGGCGGGGACCTGCGGTGACGGCGCGTAGGACGATCGGTGCGCGGAACGGGGCTTACGTGGCGTTTACGCGGAAGTGTCGCTTCTCTGGTGGCTTTGACGGCCCTTTTCGCGGTCTACTTGCGCCGTGAACGACGTCGTCGAGCTGCGCGGGGTGACCGAGTCGGATGTCCTCGCGTTCTTCGAGCACCAACGTGATCCCGAGTCGACCTGGATGGCCGCGTTCACGGCCGAGGACCCCACTGATCGGGTGGCGTTCCTGCTGAAGTGGACGAAGATCCTGACCGACGACACGAGCGTGACGCGGACCGTGCTGTTCAACGGGTACGTGGTGGGGCACGTGTTGGCGTTCGTGGAGTTCGGGGCGCCGGAGGTGTCGTACTGGATCGACCCGCGCTACTGGGGCATGGGGTTGGCGAGCGCGGCGCTGCGGTTGTTCCTGGACGAGGTGGTGACGCGGCCGTTGTACGCGCGTGCGGCGAAGGACAACTACGGGTCGTTGCGGGTGTTGGAGAAGTGCGGGTTCCTGGTGGTGGGCGAGGACCAGGGGTTCGCCGAAGGTCGTGGCGAAGAGGTGGAGGAGTACATCCTCCGGTTGGAGTGATCCGGTGTCATCCTGGGCGGCATGAGGATCGCGATCCTGGGGACGGGCGCCGTGGGGCGCGCGGTGGCCGGGCGGCTGGTGGAGCTGGGGCACGACGTGACCGTGGGGACGCGGGACGTGGACGACACGCGGGCGCGGCCGGAGTGGGGCGCGGGGTCGGTGGCGGGGTTGGCGACGTTCGCGGTCGCGGCGGCGCGCTCGGAGCTGGTGGTGCACGCCTCGGGTGGGTCGGCGGCGTTGGACGTGCTGGTCGCGGCGGGTGAGCACAACCTGGCGGGGAAGGTGCTGCTGGACGTGGCGAACCCGTTGGACTTCTCCGGTGGGTTCCCGCCGTCGTTGTTCGTGAAGGACACCGACTCGTTGGCGGAGCGGATCCAGCGGACGTTCCCGTTCGCGCGGGTGGTGAAGTCGCTCAACACGGTGACGGCGGAGCTGATGGTGGATCCGGGGGCGGTGGGCGGGGAGCACACGATGTTCGTCGCGGGGGACGACGCGGAGGCGAAGGCGGTGGTGTCGGGGCTGCTGGCGGAGTTCGGGTGGCGCGACGTGATCGACCTGGGGGACCTGACGGGGGCGCGGGGCATGGAGATGCTGATGCCGTTGTGGTTGCGGCTGTTCGGGACGTTGGGGACGGCGGCGTTCGGCGTGAAGGTGGTCCGCTGAGCACCGAGCGCCTGGTCTCGCGGTTCGGCCCCGGCGTGGGGTCGTGGGTCGACGGGCTCCCGGAGCGGGTGGAGCGGTTGGCGCGGCGGTGGGACCTGAGCGTGGTGCGGCCGTTGTCGGGGGGCACGTCGCACACGGTGTGGTGCTTGCGCGACGGGGTGCCGGTGGTGTTGAAGGTGACGCCCGATCCGGTGCTGGCGGCGGGGGAGCTGGCGGCGTTGAGGGCGTGGGCCCCGTCGCGGGCGGTGGTGGCGGTGCTGGAGGCCGACACCGGTGAGGGGGCGTTGCTGCTGGAGGGGTTGGAGCCGGCGGAGCCCGCGCACGCGGTGTCGGCGGAGCGGGTGGTGGCGTTGCTGGGCGAGTTGCACCGGCCCGCGCCGGAGGGGTTCCCGCCGCTGGTGGATCGGGTGGACGGGTTGTTCGCGCTGCTGCGCCGCCGTCGTCCCGGCTACTACGACCGGGCGCACGCCGCGGCGTTGGCGTTGGCGGAGGACCCGGTGGAGCCGGTGCTGCTGCACGGCGACCTGCACCCGGACAACGTCCTGGACGTCGGGTCGCGGGGGCTGGTGGTGATCGACCCGCGGCCGTGCGTCGGGGATCCGGCGTTCGACGCGGTGGACTTCGCGTTCGCGGGCGACGACCTGGAAGCGCGGGTGGAGGGGTTGGCGGGGGCGGTGGACCCGGAGCGGCTGCTGGCGTGGTGCCGGGCGTTGTCGGTGTTCTCCCCGGCGTGGCAGCGTGTCATCCATCCGGGTGGCGGCTAGCGTCGCTGGCCGTGCGATCCGAGGACTACGGCCGTGACGTGCTGGACGGCCGCAAGCGCAAGACCGTTCCCGAGCTGACCGCCGACCCCGGTCTGGTGGTGGAGGACCCCGTGACGGGGTTCTGCGGCGCGGTGGTGCGGTTCGAGTACGGCAACGTGGTGCTGGAGGACCGGCACGGGCGGGAGAAGCTGTTCGCGCTGCGCCCGGCGGGGTTCCTGGTGGACGGCAAACCCGTGACCCTCACCAAACCTCTCCCGGCGTTGGGCGGGAAGGCCCCGGTGCGGTCGGCGTCGGGGTCGGTGAAGGTGGCGGGGCTGCGGGCCCGGACCGCCCGCGACAGCCGCATCTGGGTCGAGGGCATCCACGACGCGGAGCTCGTGGAGCGGGTGTGGGGTCACGACCTGCGCGTCGAGGGCGTCGTGGTGGAGCCGCTGGACGGGGTGGACGTGCTGGCGGAGCGGGTCGCGGAGTTCGGCACCGCCCCCCACCGCAGGCTCGGGGTGCTGGTGGACCACCTGGTGCCCGGCAGCAAGGAGACCCGGCTGGTGTCGGCGGTGCGCGACGAGCACGTCCTGGTCACCGGTCACCCCTACGTGGACGTGTGGCAGGCGGTGAAACCCGCGTCGGTGGGGATCGCGGCGTGGCCGGTGGTGCCGCGCGGGGTGCCGTGGAAGGAGGGGGTGTGCGCGGCGCTGGGGTGGGGCGAGTCCTACGAGGGGTGGGCGCGGGTGCTGGCCGGGGTCCGCGGGTTCCGGGACCTGGAGACGCCGTTGCTGGGGGCGGTGGAGAGGTTGATCGACTTCGTGACCACCCCGGAGGAGTGAATCGGGCACGAGCGCCACGGGGTGAATCCGGCACGGGTTCCGCAGGGGTGCTCCGGGGGCGAATCGGCCACGGGGTCCGGTGGATCCGGCCTGGTGTCGAAGGACCGGATCGGGCCGGGGCGGCGGGGAGTGAGCGGTCTCGCTGGTGCGGGATGGTGAATCCGCCGCGACATCACCGTCGCCATTCCCCCTTTGGTGTAAGTATGGGGCCATGGCCGCCCTCATCTGGCTGATCATCGGTGTTCTGCTGGTCGGCGCGGAAATCATCTCCGGTGACTTCGTGCTGCTCATGCTGGGTCTCGCGGCCCTCGGCGGCGCCGGGGCCGCGGCGTTGGGCGCCGGTGCGGTGATCAGCGTCGTGGTGTTCACTGTCGCCTCGATCGGTTTGATCGTCGGCGCCCGGCCGATGCTCAAACGGCGGCTGGAGATCGGGCAAGGGCTCAAGAGCAACGTGGACGCGCTCATCGGCAACCGAGCGGTCGTGGTGTCCCGAGTGGACGGCCACGACGGGCGGGTGAAGCTCCACGGGGAGATCTGGTCCGCGCGGTCGCTGGACCACCGCGTGCTGGAACCGGGCACGGAAGTCACAGTTTTCGAGATCTCGGGCGCGACCGCAGTGGTACTCGCCGAGTCCTGAGTGGAGGCTGGAGAGTTGACCACGCTAATCGTCATCGCCGTCGTCGTCCTGTTCGTGCTGATCGTCGCCGCCAAGTCCGTCCTGGTGATTCCCCAGGCGACCGCGGCGGTCATCGAACGGCTCGGCCGCTACCGCAACACCGCCGCGCCCGGCCTGAACATCCTGGTGCCGTTCATCGACCGGGTGCGGGCGCGGATCGACCTGCGCGAGCAGGTCGTGTCGTTCCCGCCGCAGCCGGTGATCACCCAGGACAACCTGACGGTGTCGATCGACACTGTCGTGTACTTCCAGGTGACCGAGCCGCGCGCCGCGGTGTACGAGATCTCGAACTACATCGTCGGTGTGGAGCAGTTGGCGACGACGACGCTGCGCAACGTGGTGGGTGGGATGAGCCTGGAGGAGACGCTGACCTCCCGTGACTCGATCAACAACCAGTTGCGCGGGGTGCTGGACGAGGCGACCGGCCGGTGGGGGATCCGGGTGGCGCGGGTGGAGTTGAAGGCGATCGACCCGCCGCCCTCGATCCAGGACTCGATGGAGAAGCAGATGCGCGCGGACCGCGAGAAGCGCGCGATGATCCTGACCGCGGAGGGCCAGCGGGAGGCGGCGATCAAGTCCGCCGAGGGTCAGAAGCAGGCGGCGATCCTGTCGGCGGAGGGTGGCAAGCAGGCGGCGATCCTCAACGCCGAGGCCGAGCGGCAGTCCGCGATCCTGCGGGCGCAGGGTGAACGCGCCGCGCGGTACTTGCAGGCGCAGGGTCAGGCGAAGGCGATCGAGAAGGTGTTCGCGGCGATCAAGGCCGGGAAGCCGACGCCGGAGGTGCTGGCCTACCAGTACCTGCAGACGTTGCCGCAGATGGCGCAGGGTGACGCGAACAAGGTGTGGATGATCCCGTCGGACTTCGGCAAGGCCCTCGAGGGGTTCGCGCGGTCGTTGGGCAAGCAGGGCGACGACGGCGTGTTCCGCTACGAGCCCCCGGCCGACGAGCCCGCGGCGGCGAAGCCGGAGGAGAACGACGAGTCGATCGCCGCGTGGTTCGACACCGCGCCGGACCCGCACGTGCTGGAGGCGGTGCGGGCGGCGGAGGCCGTGGCGCGGCAGGAGGTGCCCGGTCCGTTGAGCACGAGCCGCGCGGCGTCGGAGGTGGCGGCGCCCGCGACGCGCCCGGAGCTGGGCGGTACGGCTCCGACGACACCGCGGTCGTTGCAGCAGCCGGAGGAGTAGCGGGCCCGGTAGTGCCCCGCGACACGGGCCCCGTGTGGTCGACCACACGGGGCCTTCGCGCGTCCGGGTGCGGGAGGATGATCGGATGGACACCCTCCCGGCCGCGGTCGTCGCCGCGTTGCGCACCCCCGACCGGCGGGACGACCTGGTCGTCGCGCTGACCGCGTTCGACACCGAGGTCCGGACGGTGCCACGGCCCGAGGACGTGGCGGTGTGCGCGCGGCTGGTGGAGGTGTTGTCCGTCCCGGCGCACGCCGATCTGGCGGATCGGGCGTTGGGGACGCACGCCGCGGTGTGCACCGCGACCGCCGCGGACCCGGACGAGGTCGTGGCGTGGCTGTTACGCCTGCAACTGGAGTTCCCCGAAGCGCCGGAGGTGCGGCTGGCGGACTACGCCGCCGCCCTGGGCGAGGACGGCCTGGCGCTGTACCGGGTGGTGGCGGTGGAGCGGTTCTCGGCGCTGCCGGTGATCGGGTTCGGCGAGACGGGCCGCTACGACCGGGTGCGGTGGGCGTTGCTGCGGATCATGGAGGAGCTGGCCGAGTACACCGACGACGTGGACCTGCAGGTGTTGGTGCTGGCGAAGGACCTGTCGTCGGGCTGGCACTACCTGCAGGTCGCGACCGTGCTGCAGGAAGCGGGCCGGTCGTGGGAGGCCGTCGAGTGGGTGCACCGCGGTCTGGCGGCCACCGGGGGTCGGGGCGCGGCGGGCAGGCTCGTCGACCTCGGCGTCACGGAGTACACGCGGCTGGGCAGGCTGGACGAGGCCGCCGCGCTGCGAAGACCCGCCCCTCGCGGCACGGGAGGGGACTCCTCCCGTGCCGACCGGACTACTGGGTGACGCCGACCGGGCCGACCGACAGCAGGCTCTGGCCCTTGTCGTCGCTGCACGCCGTGGTCGCGCCCTCGAGGAACAGGGCGTTGGTCTCGCCCGGCGGGTAGACGCGCTGGCCGCGGACGTCGACCGGCTTGCAGTCGGCGGCGTCGAACGCGGCGGTGTTGGTGGCCAGCAGCAGCGTGACCGCCCCCGCGCCGGGCGCGAGGGTGACGACGTGGGGTTGCATCGCGTTGCGGCGCGCGGGCGTGCCGACCTGGGTGCCGTTGTCGCCGGTCACGAACGACACGCCGGGGAACCCGTCGAGCGTGCACGACCGGCTGCCCTTGTTGGTCAGGGTGAAGCTCGAGTCGGCCTTCTGCATGCCGCTCTGCCCCTGGTCCGGGCCTCGCGACACGGCGAGTTCCGCGGACGTGCACTGGGTCGCGGCGGGTTCGGCCCCGGCGACCTGGTTGGGTGAGCTGGACGCCGCGGGCGTGCTCGGCGCGGGCGCGGGGCTGCTCGCGCGCGACGACGGGGTGATGGCGGCGTTGGACGGGGCGGAGCCCGCCGACGAGTCCGGCGTGGAGCCGCACGCGGCGAGCAGCGCGACCCCCGCGCAGGCCGTGGCGGCGGTGGTGATCAGTGTGCGCATCCTGGACCCTCCCTCGGTTCTTCCCTCCTACTACCCAGGACGCGTCGCGCGATCACCCGTTGCCCGTTAACGACACCCGGACGTGATGTGGTCGATGGTCACCTGCTCGATCACGTGCCGCGAACTGGCGGCGAGCGCGGGGTTGGTGTCGCGGTAGTAGGGCAGGGCGATGAGGGCCACGGTCAACGCCCACCCCCGCCCGCGGGCCCACTGGGCGTCGTCGACGTCCAGCGCGTCCCGCAGCCGCGCGCGGCCGTCGGCGGTGAGGAGGTTCCAGGCGACCAGCAGGTCGCAGGCGGGGTCGCCGACGCCCGTCGCGCCGAAGTCGATCACCCCGGACAGGGCGCCGTCGGTGGTGAGCAGGTTGCCGGGGGTGAGGTCGCCGTGCACCCACACCGGCGGCCCGGTCCACGCGAGGGCGGTCAGGGCGTGCTCCCAGGCGGCGGTGACGACCGGGGTGTGGACCTGCCCGGCCAGGGACGCGATGGCGGCGCGGGTGGCGGTGTCGCGGCCGGCCAGCGGCCTGCCGCGTCCGGCGGGTGGCGCGTCGGTGGTGTCGACGGCGCGCAGGGCGGTGACGAACTCCGCGAGCGCGGGCACGAGCCCGTCGGCGGCCCCCGCGGTCGGGTGCTCGCCGGGCAGCCACCGGTAGACCGACCACGCCCACGGGTAGCCGAGGTCGGGTTCGCCCAGGCCGACGGGCTCGGGGATCGCGACCGGCAGGTGCGGGGCCAGCACGGGCAGCCACCGCTGGTCGAGCGCCATGTTCTTGTGCGCGCCGCGGATGCGCGGGAGGCGTGCCACCAGGTGGTCGCCGAGGCGGAACACGGCGTTGTCGGTGCCGGTGGAGGCCACCGGTCGCACGTCGAGGCCTGCCCAGCGGGGGAAGCGGCGGGCGATCAGGTCGCGGACGAGGTCGGGGCCGACGTCGACCTCGTCGACGTGCATCCGGGTGGTCATCGGGCCAGGGTCGTGCACCGCGCCGCACCCCGGCAACCGGGTTTCAGCCGAAGGCGGGTGGCCGCCGGTCGGCCCACGGGCGGGCGCGTTCGAGTTGGCCCGCGACCGACAGGACGGTGCACTCGTCGTGCGGGGCCCCGACCAGCTGCACCGCCAGCGGCAGGCCGGTGCGGGTGTGGCCCGCGGGGACGGAGGCGGCGGGGTTGCCCGCGATGTTCCACAGCGGCAGGAACGTCGTCATCCGGGCGGCCGCGAGCAGTGCCCGGACCGTGGACCAGCGCGACCACTCGCCGATCCGCAGCGGCGGGCGGGTCAGCACGGGGGTGAGGAGCAGGTCGCAGCCGGTGAAGATCCGGTTGGCGTGGGTGGTGAGCCGGTCGCCCTGCTCGATCACCTTGCGCACCAGCCCGGCCGGGAGCCGTCGGCCGAGTGCGGCGACCTGCCGGGTGCGGTGGTCCAGCCTGCTCGGGTGTTCCAGGTCGGCCTGGCCGGTGGCGGCGCAGTGCAGGTAGCGGGCGGCGAACGCGGTCGACCCGGCGACGTCCAGGAACTCCGGGTCCAGCCGCACGACGTCGTGGCCGAGATCGCCGAGCAGGCTCGCGGTGTCCAGGACGACGTCGCGGACCTCCTGCGAGATGCCGATACCGGGTCCCCAGGGGCGCAGGGACACCGCGATCCGCAGGCGGCCCGGATCGGCCGCCGCGGCGGCGGTGAAACTGGTGCGCGGGGGCCGGGCGGGCCCGTTGGCGTCGAGGATCTGGTCGGCGATCAGCGCCCAGTCGCGGACGTGGCGGGTCAGGGGCCCGGCGGCCACCAGTCCGGTCCACACCTGTTCGTCGGGGGCCAGCGACACCCGGCCGCGCTGCGGTTTGAGGCCGAACAGGCCGGTGCTCGCCGAGGGGATGCGGATGGACCCGGCGCCGTCGGTGCCGATCGCGCCGCCGACGAACCCGGCCGCGACCGCCGCGGCCGACCCGCCGCTGGACCCGCCGGGCGAGTGGTCGCGCGACCACGGGTTGCGCGTCACCCCCGCCCACGAGCTCTCGGTGTAGGGCCACAGCCCGAGTTCGGGCATCCGGGTGCGGCCCACGATCACCGCGCCCGCGGCGCGCAGCCGGGCCACGACCTCGGAGTCGGCGGTCGCGGGGGTGCTGACGGCGTCGGTGCCGCGGGTGGTGGGCAGACCGGCGATCGCGAGGTCCTCCTTGACCGCGATCGGCACGCCCAGCAGCGGCGCGTCCCCACCGGCCGCGCGGGTCGCGTCCGCGGCGTCGGCCTCGGCGAGGGCGGCGGTGTCGAACACGACCCGGAACGCGTTGAGGTCGCGGTCGTGGGCGTGGATGCGGCGCAGGCACTCGGTGACGAGCGCGCGGGAGGTCAGCTCGCCCGAACGCAGCAGTTCGGCTTGGCGCGCTGCTCCGGCGAAGCACACCTCGGTCAGGTCCATCCCCGCACCCTAGGTGCCGGTGCGCCATCTCCGGTGTCGGCTCGCTGCGGACACCCGCAGGGCGATGAACGTCAGCGGGATCACCGGCCAGAAGAACGGGGCGGGAGAGAGGATCCACAGCACGATCAGCAGCGCCACGGCGGCGGGCACGAACGCCCGCACCGGCGGCCCGCGACGCACCGGAACAGCGGGTGGGGGTGGGGCGGGGAGGTCGGCGGTCAGGACGGCCAGCTCGTGGCGGAACCGGGCGGCGTAGGCGGCGGTCTGCCGCTCCTCCACCTCGGCCAGCGTGAGGGTCCCGGCGCCGACCGCGGCGGTGAGGACGGCGACCACCCGCTCGCGGTCGTCGTCCGACGCGCGCACCGGGCTCGGTTCGACGCTCATGGCTTCCTCCCAAGGGGATTCAGGGGCTCGCGACCCATCCTCCGCCGCTGCGGCCGGTCGCCGCGTCGTCCGGGAAGCGGGCATCCCGTGTACGCCTGTCGACGTACACCCACCCCTCGGTCTGCTGCGGTCGCGGCACCCGTTTCGCGGACCGGGCCGGAAGGATCACCTGGTCGAAGCCCCGCATACCGGACATCCTCGGGTGGCTTTCCCCGCGGGCGCGGGAATCGTGGATGATGCGAGGCATGTCCTCGACCTGGCTCACGGCGCTGTTCTTCGGCGTGGTGGCGCTCGTGATCGCCGTCCGCCACTACCGCCAGGGCAAGGCCGACACCCTGCTCGACGACCACGCCCGCAGGCGCACCAGCGGCGAGGCCGACCGGCACCTCTCGGCGTGGCGCGAAGCCCACCGCAAGCTGCGGGACGGGGACGTGGAGGGGCTGCGGACCCTGGAGCGGATCGGGCAGGAGAAGTCGCGGCTGCGGCAGGACATCGTGACCTCCATCTGCGCGGGCCTGCGCGGCGGCGTGGACCTGGGCGTGGACGAGGAGTGGCGGCACACCCTGCAGGACGCGCTCGTGCGGCACCTGCGGCCCGGACCGGAGTTCTGGGCCGGGATGAGCCTGGTGTTCGAGTCCGCCACCCTCATCGACCTCGACCTGCGCGGCTGCCGCGTCCGGGCGGCGAAGTTCGCCCACGCGGAACTGCTCGGCACGACCCGGTTCGACGCCGTCACGGTCACCGGTGACGCGGAGTTCGACGGGGCCCGCTTCGGCCGCCTGGTCCGCTTCGACGACGCGCTGTTCGCGCGCTCGGCGTCCTTCCGCGGCACCCGCTTCACCGGCAACGCCGTCTTCGACGGGATGCGCGTCACCGCCGAGGCGACGTTCAGCCACTCCCGGTTCTCCGGGCGCGCGGTGTTCTCGCGCGCGGAGTTCACCGACACCGCGCACTTCCGCCGCGTCCGCTTCGGCGGTCGCGCGTACTTCACCGGCACGGTGTTCGGGAAGGACGCGCACTTCGACCACACGTGGTTCCGGGGTCGCACCGACGTCAACGACGCCCTGTTCGGCGACGACGCCAGCTTCGAGGGGACCCTGTTCGGCCGCCGCGTGCCTCCGGTGACGGTCGAACCCACCTGAGGGGGTGTGGACAGTCCGTCCAGACTGGACGTAAAGTCCGACCATGGTGAGTGAGCAGGACCCGCGCGTGCGTCGGTGGGGGGCGGTGTGCGAGGCGGTGGCGCTGCTGCTGGGCCCGTACGCGGAGGTCGTGCTGCACGACCCGGACACCGACCGGGTGCTGGCGATCTGGAACCCGTTGACCGCCCGCGCCCCCGGCGACCCGTCCGCGCTGGGCGACCTCGACCGGCTCGACCCGTCCGGGCGTGACGTGTACGGCCCGTACGAGAAGCTGCTCGCCGACGGCCGACGCCTGTCGTCGGTGAGCGCGGTGCTGCGGGAGGACGACGAGCGGCCGTCGGCGGTGCTGTGCGTGAACCTCGACCGCACCCCTCTGGAACGCGCTGCGGCGGTGCTGTCGGCGTTCGGCGCCCCCACCACACCCCGGCCCGAGCCGCTGTTCGAACAGGACTGGTCGCAGCGGATCGCCCACGCGATCGGCGCGCACGTCCGCGCCAGCGGCCGTCCGGTCGAGCGCTTCACCCGCGCCGACCGGCTCACGGTGCTGCGGGAGCTGGAGCAGGCGCGGGTGTTCACCGTCCGCCGCGCCGCCCCCGTGGTCGCCGAGGCACTGCGGGTGTCGCGCTCGACGGTGTACGGGCTGCTCACGGAGCTGCGCCGGTGATCGTGGTCGACCGGGACGCGATCGCCCGCGCCGCGACCCCGGCGCTGGTGTTCGCCACCGTCCGGGCGACGCTGACCGCCCACGCGCACGGCCGCACCAGCGTCCCGCCGCCGCTGCACCTGGAGTTCCCCGACGCGGGCGGCGACTGCCACGTCAAAGCCGGGTGGGTCACCGGGGCCGACGACTTCGCCGTGAAGATCGCCACCGGCTTCTACGGCAACCCCGGCCGCGGCCTGCCCACCAACCACGGCCTGGTGGCGGTGGTGAGCGCCCGCACCGGGGCCGTGCGGGCGGTGCTCGACGACGGGGGCCTGCTCACCGCGTGGCGCACGGCGGCCGCGGGCGCGCTCGTCACCCACGCCCTGGCCCGCCCCGACGCCACCACGTTGGGGGTGTTCGGCACGGGGGAGCAGGCCCGCCTCCAAGTCGAGTGGCTGACCCGACTGCGCCCGTTGCGCGAGGTCTTGGTCCACGGCCGCGATCCCCGGAAAGCCGAAGCCCTGTGCGCCGTTCTCGGCCCGGTGGCCCGTCCCGCGTCCGCCGCCGAGACCACGGCCGCCGACCTGGTCGTCACCACCACCCCGTCGACCACCCCCGTGCTCGACGCGACCCTGATCCGCCCCGGCACGCACGTGACCGGCATCGGCGCGGACATGCCCCACAAGAACGAACTGCCCGCCGTCCTGTTCGCCCGCGCCGAGACGATCGCCACCGACGACCACGCCCAGTGCCTGCACCACGGCGACTTCGGCCACGCCGTGCGCGCCGGCACCGTCCCCGACCACGCCGACACCCCCATCGGCCTGCTCCTGGACGGCACCCTCACCCGCTCGGAGTCCGCGATCACCGTCGCCGACCTCACTGGCGTCGGAGCCCTCGACGCCGCCCTCGCCTCCGCCGTGCTCGACGCCGTCCTGACCGGAGGACACCCATGACCGCCCACGACCTGCTGCGCGCCCTCGCCGAGCGCGCCACCCACCTGCCCGCCCCTCCCGGCGAGGGCGTCTGCCACCACGTGCACACCCGCGGCCGGTACAAGCACACGGCCTTCCACGTCGACGGCCGCAAGCTCGGGTCGAGCGTGCAGGAACGGGAACGCCGTCAGTGGATCGCCCCGGACGGGTCGGGCAGGCTGCTGGTCACCCGCGGCGACGAGGAGTTCCCGCCCACCGGCGACTACCCGCCGGGCGGCCTGTCCGCGGAGTTCCTCACCGCCACCGACCCCGCCGTGCTGGCCGCCGCGATCCGGGACCGCAACCCGAACGGCACCACCGCCGGGGCGATCAGGGCGTTCGTCCGCACCTGGAACAACCAGGTCGTCACGGCCGCGGTGCAGCGCGCGCTGCTGCTGGACCTCGCCGGGCACCCCGACCTGACCTTCGACGGCCCCGTCACCGACCACGCGGGCCGTCCCGGTGTCGCCGTGAGCCACGCCGAGGGCGGCCGTCTGGTGTTCGACGAGGACACCGGCGCGCTGCTCGGCGCGCACCGGGGGAGCAGCGTCACCGTGTGGCTGTCCTCCGGGTACGCCGCTAGCCCAACGGCGTGACCAGCAGCGGGATCCGGCGCAGGTCGTCGAGCGTGCACGCGAGACCGGCCAGGGCGCAGGCGGCGCGCATCGCGATCGCGTAGTCCGGGTCGCCCGGCTCCAGGTAGTCGAACTCCACGACCCCGGCCGCGGTGAACGCCGCCCGCAGTTCCGCGGGCATGCCGGGCAGGTCCTCGGCGAGGTCCAGGTCGTCGACGTTGATCCACGCGAGCTGCTTGCCGTCGACGGCGTAGGTGAGGCTCGCGTCGGCGTTGATGGAGAACATGCTCGTGGCCGCCGCGCGCCCGTCGGCCGACAGCGCCTCGGTGCTGTCGTGGTCGGTGGCGCCGAAGTCGTCGTAGACGAACGTCCACTCACCCACGCGGCCCGCGAGCAGCGTGGCCGAGGAGCCCGGTTCGGCGCCGAGCGCCGCGCCGGGCAGGGACGTCCACTCGTCGGGGCGGGCGTCGGGCAGCTCACAGGCCTGGAACCACTGCGGTTTCGCGCCCAGCACCTCCAGCGCGGCGGCCGGGTCGAGGCCGCGCACGACGTGCAGGGTGTGGTTCGGGTCCTCGGCGGCCAGCTCGTCGAGCCAGATCGGCGACCCCTCGTCGTCGAGGGTGTGCGGCGGGAAACCCGGCGTCGGCATCGGTGGGCTCATTTCGGCCAAAGGGAAGCGAGAGCGGCTCACGATAGCGAGTGGGTCAGCTCGCGCGGCGGTCGCGGTGCTCGGCGACGTGCACGCGGTTGGAGCAGCGCGTGGAGCAGAAGCGGCGGCGCCCGTTGCGGGAGGTGTCGACGTAGACCACGCCGCAGCCCTCCCGGTCGCAGCGGCCGATCCGGTCGGGGTCCTGGCAGAACGCGTGCGCGAGCCCGGAGGCGGTGTAGGCCTTGAGCCGCTCCACCATGGGGCCGTCCTCGCGGGCGTAGTGCAGGTGCGGCGCGCGCCCGTGGTGGGTGGAGATGTAGGGCTGCGACGCCGATTCCGCCAGCAGCGCGTTGAGCGCGGCCGCCCGGTCCACCGTGCCCGCGAACACCTCCTCCAAGCGGCGCGCCCACGCCGTCAGCTCGGCCGCCTCCTCGGGCGTGCAGGTTCCTTCGGGGCGGTAGTCGTGGGCGCGCAGCAGCGCGAGCAGCGCGTCGGGGGCCAGGTCGTGGGGCGCGTTGACGAGTTCCACGGCCAACTCGGCCGCCACCCCGCCGTAAGGGTTGAAATGCACTGAACCATGACACCACGCTGGGGGAGTGACCACCAGATGCCCGTCCTGCGGCTGGCCCGCCGACGACCCCGCCACCCCCGCCTCCGTCCACCGCAGCGGCACGGGCGAGGTCCGCTACCAGCGGTGCGTGTGCGGCGGCTGGCTCGTGCTGCGCGACGGGCGACTCCTCGCTGCGGCGGGCGCGTCCCGCTCCACCCCGACACTGCGCTCACCCGAAGGAACCAGTATCGTCCGAAATTGTGACGCTCCGTCGTGAACTGCTGTGCGATACGGCCATCTCGGTGTTGGCCACCGAAGGCGGCCGAGGGCTCACCCACCGCGCGATCGACCGGCAGGCCCGCGTGCCGCTGGGCACCACCAAGAACTACTTCCCCACCAGGGAGGCGCTCCTGCAGGCCGCGGCGGACCGGATGACGCAGCTGCACGTCGCCGCCGTGCGCAGGCTCCGCGACACCACCCCCGCGAACGTCACGCCCACGGACGTGGCCGAGCTGTACCCGGCGTTGCTGCGGCGCGCGGTCGCCGACGACCCCACCCAGATCCTCGCCATGGTCGAGCTGTACCTGGAGGCCGTGCGCAGGCCCGGTGTGCGGGCCGCGCTGAGCCGGATGGCCGTCGCCAACGCCCAAGCCGGCGCGGAGTTGCACCGGGCGGCGGGGTTGCCCGGCACCACCGGGGACGCGGGCCTGCTCGACGCCTACTTCCTGGGCGTCGCGATCTCCCTGCTGGCCCTGCCGGAGGACACCCTGCGCACCGTCGGCCTCGCCGACCCCTACGCGCTGGGGCTCGGCCTGTTCTCCGCCGCCGTGCCCCGCCCCGCACCGGCCCCGGACGTTCAGGCCACCGGCACCAGCTGATCCACGCTCGTCACGACCAGCGCCGTCGGGATCGCGGGCTCCTTGCCGCAACTGGTCGGCCGCGCGGGCGGCAACCGCCGCTCGGCCACCACCACCCGCCACCGCCGCCCGTCGTCGTGGCACACCCCCACCGTCCACGTCGACTCGTCGCGCCGCACCTCCGGCTCCACCGCCAGCACGTCCCCGCGCTCGCCGAGCCGGGCCCGCACCGCCACCTCCGCGGCCTGCCCCGCCTTCGACCAGAACGACCGGCCCCGACACCGCCGCACGACCACGTCGCGCGCCGCCAACAGCTCGTCGCCGAAACCGGCGTCCAACCGGCCGTAGAGGTAGCCCGACGGCAGCAGCACACCGGTGGGGGAGAAGCGGTGCCCCCCGGTGTGGGTGCACTCCCACACCGCGTCCCCGTGCCGCTCGGCGAGCTCCGCCGCGATCGGGCGGCCGTAGAGCGCGCAGCACACGTCCCGGCGGCCGTTGGTGCACACCAGCAGCAACGGCCCCGTCTCCGGTTCGCCGAACCCGGTCGACTCGCCCCGCCCGAGCGCGGCGAAGTCCAGCTCCAGCAGCTCCTCCGGGGACGCCAGATCGGCCCGTTCCAGCCAGGACGCCCCCGGCGCGCAGCTCGCCAGGTAGACGCGGCGGCGCTGCGGGACGTGCCGGTCGGCGTGCATCCCCGGACGGCGGATCAACAGGATCCGCACCCCCGTCCCGGTCGAGCGCCGGATCAGCTCCGCGCCCAGCTCGGCGTCCAGGTGGCTCTCCAGCAGCGCGTCGCCACCCCACGGCCCCGGTTGCTCCAGGCACACCCACGCCCTCGCGGTGGCGGCGGTCCCGGACTGGGGCTCGGCGAGAACCGCGGAGAACGCGGAGCAGCGCGGCACGATCACGCCCATAGAGTGCACGAATAGGGCTGAACGGGTGAAGCCGGGGCTAGCTCTCGGGTCGGGTGGCGCACCCCAGCCGAGTACCCAGCTCCGCCAACCCCACGCGCATCCCGGCCCGCAGCTTCTCGTGGTAGCCGAGGAACAACCTGTTCGCCAGCGGCACGCCCCACCGCCACCACTGGGCCACGTTGTAGACGCGGTGCACGTACCGGGTGCCCTCGGGGTGGGGGAGCGCCAGGTGCTCGCCCCGGTACCACCAGCCGCCCTGGACGGTCGGCGGCAGCAGCGGCGCCACCGCCTCCGGGGGCGCCGCGACGATCCCGGACACCTCGTACAGCAGCTTCGGCGGCTTCTCAGCCATCGACGTCCTCCTCCTTCGTGGTGCGCACGTTCCCGGCGCGGTCGCCGGTGTGCAGGTCCCGCCAGAACTCCTGGCCGCCCAGCTCGCCGCGGCGGGCGGTGTCGGCGAACCACCGCACCCAGTCCCGCTCGGCGCGCGTCATCGCGACCCGGTACTCCAGCTCGATCCACGCCAGCTGCGGCAACCCCTGCCCGGCCAGCGCGGTCCGCACCTGCGCCAGTGCCAGCAGTTGCCCGTCGAGCGCCACCGCGCGGCGCTCGCACAGCTCGATCGCCTCCTCCGGCGGCAGCAGCCCGATCAGCGCCACCCCGGCCTCGAACCGCGGGTACTCCTTCGCGGGCTCGGCGATCAGCTCCCGCAGCCAGTCGTGCAGCTCCGCACGCCCGGCGTCGGTGAGGCCGTACACGGTGCGCGCGGGCCGGTTGCCGTCGCGCACCGTGCCCACCGCCCGCACCAGACCGTGCTTGAGCAGCGCCTCCACCACGGTGTACAGCGACCCGTAGTTGAGCTTGACGCTGCTCTCCTGATGGCGTTCCCGCAGCGTGGACGCCATCTCGTAGGGGTGGGAGTCGCCCTCCCGCAGCAGCCCCAGCACGGCCAGTCCCAGGGTGTTGCTCCGCCGGTACATCGCATCACTCGCTTCCGAATACTCGGACACGAGTATTGCACTAGGATCGGATCATGAGCCCAGTAACCGTGGTCACCGGAGGCAGCCGCGGCATCGGCGCCGCCACCGTCCGAGCCCTGGCCGCGCTCGGCCACCACGTGGCCATCGGCTACCGCCAGTCCCTCGACACGGCCGACGCCCTCGCCCGCGACATCCGCGCCGGCGGCGGCCAGGCCGTCGCCGTGCGCTGCGACACCACCTCACCGCAGGACGTCGACACCCTGTTCGACACCGCCGCCGACGTCCTGGGCCCGATCACCGGCCTGGTCAACAACGCCGGGGTCACCAGCCCCGCCGGACCACTGGCCGACCTGCGCGTGGAGGACCTGCGCACCGTCGTCGACATCAACCTCGTCGGCGCGCTGCTGTGCGCCCGCCGCGCCGCCCGCGACCTCACCGACGGCGGCGCGATCGTCAACGTCTCCTCCGCCGCGGCGACCCTCGGCAGCCCCGGCGAGTACGTCCACTACGCCGCCGCCAAAGCCGGGGTCGACGCCCTCACCATCGGCCTGGCCAAGGAACTCGGCCCCCGCGGCATCCGGGTCAACTGCGTCGCGCCCGGCACCGTCCGCACCGACATCCACGCCGTCTCCGGCATCCCCGACCGACCCGACCGCATGGCCTCGGTGATCCCGCTGCGCCGCGCGGGGGAGCCCGACGACATCGCCGCCGCCATCGTCTGGCTCCTCGGCCCCGCCGCCGCGTTCACCACCGGAGCCGTGCTGCGGGTCGCCGGCGGCCTGTGACCCCTCAGGCGGCGGGCATCGGGTAGTCCGGCAGTTCGATCGCCTCGGCGGGCGGGGTCGTCCACCCCTGAGCCACCCCCGCCACCCGGTTCACCAGCGGGGCGCTCGCCACCCGCACCGCGGTCCGGAACAGCCCCTGCTGCACGCGGCCACGGGGGTGGGCGATCCGCGGCGCGCCCGGCGGCAGCTTCTGCGCCTTCGTCACCAGGGGGCGCAGCACCCGCTCGTAGGCGGCGAACGCCGCGCGCGGATCGTCGGCACGGGTCAGTTCCCCGGCCAGGACGTAGGCACCCGCCACGGCCAGCGTCGTGCCCATGCCGCTGACAGGGGAGGCGCAGTAGGCCGCGTCGCCCAGCAGCGCGACCCGACCGCGGCTCCACGACGGCAGCTTCGCCTGCCCGATCGCCTCGAAGTACAGCGAATCCGTGTCCAGGGCATCGAGCACGCGCGGGGCGACCCAGCCGACGTCGGCGAACGTCGCCCGCAACACCGCCACCACGTCGTCGTGCCCCAGCCGGTCCAACCCCCGCACGTCGGAGACGAAGCTCAACCCCGCCTGCGTCGTGCCCACGTTGTCCGGGCGCAGGTACAGCGCCCGCCCCCGCCCACAGGTCAACACCCGCCACCGCTCACCGTCACCCTCGACACGGGGGATGGCCAGATACGCCGTGTAGAGCCCCAACTCCTCCACCCGCGCGTCCGGGAACACCAGCGACCGGGTCCGCGACCGCAACCCCTCGGCCAGCACCACCACGTCGAACCGACGCGCGGGACCGTGCCGGAACTCCACGTCCACCCCCGCCCCGTCATCGCGCAGCGCGGCGACCTGATCCCCGAACACGTACTCCACCGACTCGCGGGAGTGCTCGTGCAGGATCGCCGCCAACTGGCCCCGCAGGATCTCCACCTCCGCCGTCCCCCCGGACGTGTCGTCCGCACCGCCCTCGAACGCCGCGATCACCCGCCCCCGCCCGTCCACGAAGTCCGTGCCCCGCTCGCCGGTGTGCGCCGCCAGCACCGCCTCCTCCAACCCCATCCGGCGCAACACCTGCCGCCCCACCCCGCGCACGTCGACGTTCTGGCCCTCCGTGCGCAGGTGGTCCACCCGCTCCACGACGGTCACGTCCCACCCCGACGCCGCCAACCACGACGCCAACGTCGGACCGGCGACGCTCGCGCCGGAGATCAGGATGCTGCTCACAGTGGGGTCCCCGCTCTCGAAGTCACCCCATGATCGACGACCCCGCCCGCCCCGGCATGACGGCGGGGGAGTCACCACCACCGAAACCGGCGGGAAAATCCCGGTACTACCATCACGACATGGTCCGCCAGCCGCTCACCCCGCCCGAGAACGACCGGGGCCGACGCCTCGGCGCGGCACCGCGCCCGGCCCCGCGCGCCCCGGTCCGACCCGACCGACACGCCACCGCCTAGGTGGACCACACCGCGTTCGTCCTCCACCACACCCGCCCCCACCCCGTCCCCCTCGTCCCCGAGGTCGTGCTGCGGGGAGCCGACGACGTCATCGCCCTCTGGGAAGCCACCGACGAACTCGCCCCGCCCTTCTGGGCCTTCCCCTGGGCCGGGGGACAAGCACTCGCCCGCCACGTCCTCGACCACCCCGACACCGTCACCGGCCGCCGCGTCCTCGACCTCGCCGCCGGATCCGGACTCGTCGCCATCGCCGCCCGCCTCGCCGGAGCCGCCCACGTGACCGCCAACGACATCGACACCCGCTCCGCCGCCGCCATCACCCTCAACGCCGCCCTCAACGACGTCACCCTCACCGTCACCACCGGAGACCTCCTCGGCAGCGCCCCCGACGACTACGACGTCGTCCTCGCCGGAGACGTCTTCTACGACCGCGACATGGCCGCCCGCGTCCTGCCGTTCCTGCGCGCGGCCGCCACCGGGGGAGCGACCGTCCTGGTCGGCGACCCCCAACGAGCCCACCTGCCCCACGCCGAGTTCACCGTCCTCGCCGCCTACGACGTGCCCGTGCACGACGCACTGGAGAGCGCGGAGGTCAAACGCACCACCGTCCTGAGCCCAAAGTGAGGCTGGTGTCGATCTTCCTCACCCGTTCGTGCCACACTTTCACCCAGGAGTGAAGGGAAGACGGTGCCGATCGGATCCATGCGGGCCACCGCCATCGTGGCCGCCGCTGTCGCGCTGCTGCTCGCCGTCATCAGCAACGCGCTGTGGCAGCCAGACGACCAGACAGCCGCCGCGGAAACCACCCCGCCCACGGCCACCACACCCAGCCAAGCCCAACGCGAGCAGAAGGCCAAAGACCCCCAGGCCGTCAAAGCCGAACTCCTGCGCGCCTGCGGCAACGCCGAACTCGACCCCGCCAACTTCACCCTCGGCGCCCTCATCGACGACGGCCAAGGCCACAAGCTCGTCGTCGCCAGCACCCCCCGCACCATCGCCATGTGCGGCGTCCACCCCCTCGGCAGCGGCTCCGGCGTCGGCCCCATGACCGAGGCCACCCTCCGCAACGCCAACAAGGTCCTCGCCAAAGCGGGCGGCATCGACGCCGACACCGGCTTCCTCGGCTACGGCCGCACCCTCCCGCAGGTCACCAAGGTCCAGATCTTCCTCCCCGGCGGCAAGGAGATCCTCGCCAACGCCGACTCCGAGACCTTCGCCTACTTCGTCCCGCTCCCACGCGACAAGATCACCGGCCTCACCGCCAAAGCCACCGACGCCGCCGGAACCGTCCTCTACAACGGGCCCCTCTAGCTCACCGACGCCCGAACCGGACGTCCTGCGACCCACCCGCCTGGAACACCTGACTCCCACCCGACGCGTGAGCCGTCTGCACCACCTGGTGACCCACCACCGGATCCACCCGCGGAGCCACGAACGCCCGCAACTCCGCACCCGCCCCCGGACGCCGCGCCACCACCTCGCCGAACCGCTGCCCCAGAAAACGCACAGCGGCCCGCCGCAACGCCTCCCGGTCCTCCGCGTCCGCCTCCACCACCAGCTCCCGACTGTGGTCCACCCTCACCAGGTCGGCCCCACCCGACTCGCCGAAGAACCCCACCAGGAACTCACGGGTAGCCGACCACCGCTCGGTGTCCATGTCGTGCGCCACCGCGCGCGCCGCCTGAGCCACATCCTCCGCGGACATGCCACCGCCTTCGGGTAACGGGACGGAAGAACAGGCCCCAGCAAAGCACAACCCGACCCCGCCCCGACCGCCGAACGCGGAACCCCGCCTACCGCTTCGCGAACGGCAACATCCCCGACGCCACCACCGCACGGCTCAACGGCCGCGCCAACTCCACGAACCGCTCCCGCTCACCCTCACCCAACCCCGCGTACGCCACCTCCGCCGCCGAGTCCGTCAACCCCTCCACCCGAGCCCGCACAGCCAACCCCGCCTCGCTCAACCCACCCTCGGCGTCCAGCACCCCACGCGACCGCAACCCCTCCACCGCGTCCGCCCACTCCGCCTCCGACCACCCACGCGACCGCCGCAACGCCTCCGCCGACACCTCACCGCTCGCCGCGTGCACCACCAACGCCTCGATCCCGCTCAACCCCTCCAGCAACAACGCCGCCACGTGCCCGTCACCCCGGAACTCCCGCAACAACGTCTGCCCGTGCCACAACACCAGCAACGGGTCCTCCGGCCACGCCAACGCCGCGTGCGCCGCGAACAACGGCCGACCCTGCGGCACCTCGCACGCCCGCTCGGCCGCGCCCCGCACCAACCCCGCCAGCTCCGACACGTCGTCGGCCAACTCGCCCAGGCCACGCCGCAACGCCGCCCCCACCGCCTCGTACCGCGCCTCCACCAACGCCGCGGGCGTCGTCACCGACCACGCGGCGGGCACCGCGGCGTGCACGATCACCGGGTTGAAGTTGTAGAACGTCGCCACGACCACCTCACCCGACACCGGCCCCAACGCGGCCGCGCGCGACGCGAAGTACCCCGCCATCCGGTCCAGACCGAGCGCCGCGAACCGCTCCTGGGCCTCGGGCACGAAGTAGATCATCCCGTGCACCGGCTCCAGGATCCGCCACAACTCCCGCGCGCTCAACGCCACGACACACTCCTCCACACTGAGGTACCGACCGGTCGGTACGGTCCGGCCAACGTACCGCCCACCACCCCCGTGCGACCATCCCGACATGACCACACGCCGCGCCCGCGACGCCGGGATCATCGTCGGCACCGGCACCCCCGGACCCCACAACGCCATCACCGACGTCACCGGCATCCGCGTCGGCCACACCACGCTCACCAGGGGAGAAGGACCACTACGCCCAGGGGAGGGGCCCGTCCGCACCGGCGTCACCGTGCTCCTCCCGCACGACGGCGACGTCTTCACCCAACCCCTGCACGCCGGCCACCACTGGCTCAACGGCAACGGCGAACTCACCGGAACCGCCTGGATCCGCGAGAACGGCCTCCTCATGAGCCCCGTCGCCCTCACCAACACCGGCAGCGTCGGCACCGTCCGCGACACCCTCACCGCCATCGAAGCCGCCACCCACGGCCCCCACCACCGCATCTGGACCCTGCCCGTCGTGGGGGAGACCTGGGACGGCGTCCTCAACGACATCAACGGCCAACACGTCCACCACGAACACGTCCACCACGCCTACGACACCGCCACCACCGCACCACCCGCCGAAGGCAACGTCGGCGGCGGCACCGGCATGACCTGCCACGGCTTCAAAGGCGGCACCGGCACCGCCTCACGCGTCACCGACCAGGGCTACACCGTCGGCGTCCTGCTCCAGGCCAACCACGGCGTCCGCGACCGCCTCACCGTCCTCGGAGCCCCCATCGGCCCCGACCTAGCCCACATCCCCACCCCACAACCACCCGAACCCACCTACAAACCCGGCAGCGGCTCCATCATCGTCATCGTCGCCACCGACGCACCCCTGCTCCCACACCAGTGCACACGGCTGGCCCAGCGCGCCACCCTCGGCATCGCCAGAACCGGGGGAGCAGGGGAGGACAGCAGCGGCGACGGCGTCCTCGCCTTCTCCACGGCCAACCGCGACGCCCTCAGGACCACCGCCCCCACCCGCACCCTCACCACGCTCAACGACACCCACATCGACCCGCTCTTCTACGCCGCCATCGAAGCCACCGAGGAAGCCATCCTCAACGCCCTCCTCGCCGCCGACACCATGACCGGCCGCGACGACATCACCGCCCACGGCCTCGACGCGGCCACCCTCGTCGACGCACTGGCCGTGTACGCCAGGGGACCGGGCTTCAGAACCGCGACTTAACATAATGTAGATTATCGGCGTTTCAGCGACCTGGGATTATCAAGATCACGAGAGGGCCTGGCGGACGCCCGAGAAGCAACCCGTCGCGTGTGTACGCACCGCACGACACTCGGCGAGCCGCAGCCACGCGCCGCCCGCGAGCGCACGCTGCCGAATCGACAACAGGCGGCTTGGGCGAGCCGGCGAGCGACCTGACGGGCCGGAGAACCCTTGATGGGTCGATGGCTGGCTGGTTCGCGAGCTGTCAAACGTCACAGTGACGTATGTAGGTGGAGTAACCGGATGTCGCCGAAACAACCTCGGGACAGCTCGGAGCCGCCCTTGGAGCCCTTCCTGGAGCCTCAGGCCCCGGCCGCCGTCTCGCGCTAGCCGATTCGAGTCCTCAGTGCGCGGCAGTGCGCGCCGCACATGGAGCGAGTGCGAAACAGCCCGAAATGGTGGTCCGAAGATCATCGGGAGGGTGCCGTCCCCCGGAGCAGCGGCCCCCCTTCTAGGTCGCCATTTCATGCATAATCGCCATTATCCAGCAAACCGGAGTAATGCCGAATACACGGCAAAACGGGCGGAAAGTTCGCAGGATCAAGATCGCCAAGACGAGCTGGCCAAACCCCCAGAACCCAGTTGGCAACGCGAACACCAGGCCACGACCACCGCTCCGACTCCAGCCACCACCACTACTTACGACCGCCACTACTGCCCCGACGCCGTCCCCCACCCTCTCCACCACTGCTGCTGCGGCCTTGTCACGGCCTCCTCCGCTGCCCTCTGTCCAGGTGGGTCGGCCAGGTGGGTCGGGTCGCCGCGGTAACCCGCGTTCGCGACCCTGTCGACACCGCCTTCCCGTCGGCCTCGCCGTCCCGCGTCGAGATCCACTCGTTCGGTGGGTCGTCTGCCTGATACAAGGCCTCTAGCTGCGACTTCGCTACTCCCCTCCCCCGCGCCTTGATCAAGTCCCCACCCCATCCGGTGATCAACTCGGCGGGCCAGTCCGCTGACTGTCGGTGGTGTGCGGTACAAGATCGGTATGCGAGTGCTCGCCGCCCAGGACTCGTTCTTCCTCGCCCGTCGGCCGAGGAAGGACTCCCCCCACACCACCGCCGCCTACCGTCGTGATCTCGCCGGGGTCACCGTGTTGCTCGCCGAGTCGCTTTCCACGTCTGTCGACGAGTTGGTGGTCGAGGATTTGACCAGTGGGAATCTGCGGGCGGCGTTCGGGGTGTTCGCGGATTCCCACGCGAAGAGTTCGGTGTTGCGGGCGTGGT
Organism: Umezawaea sp. NPDC059074; assembly: GCF_042738955.1. NCBI lineage: Bacteria > Bacillati > Actinomycetota > Actinomycetes > Pseudonocardiales > Pseudonocardiaceae > Umezawaea > Umezawaea sp. NPDC059074. The sequence goes on along the minus strand of NZ_JBHYHC010000057.1, from coordinate 16,436 downwards.
CTACGTGGAACCAGTTCCTCACGTTTTGCGTGGCGGACGACTTGTTGCCGGGGAATCCGATGGGGGCGGTGGCGCGGCCGAAGACGCCTCCGTTGACGCCGAAGCCGTTGCGGGGTGAGGACACGCCGGAGCAGTTGCTGACGGCGGCGGCTGATGGGACGCACGGGGGGCGGGATCCGTGGCCGGAGCGGGACGTGTTGGTGATCGCGTTGGGGTTGGTGGCGGGGTTGCGGTCGGCGGAGATGCGGACGTTGACGTTGGCGTCGATCGTGGGGCGGGCCGGTGAGCGGCGGTTGCACGTGGTCGGGAAGGGGAATCGGGATCGGTCGGTGCCGATCGAGCCGTCGATGGAGCGGATCGTGGAGGCGTACCTGGTGTCGTGTCGTTCGCGGTTCCCGATGGCGGGGTTCGATCGGGGGTCTCCCCTGTTGCGGGATCGGCGGGGTGAGGCGATCGGGCGGGGTGGGTTGGAGTACCTGGTGAAGTCGTGCTTCCGGTGGGCGGGGTTGCACGACCGGGTGCCGACGGGGGCGAACCTGCACGCGTTGCGGCACACGTTCGCGACGCGGTTGGCGGAGGACGGGGCGTCGGCGTCGGAGATCATGGCGTTGTTGGGGCACGCGTCGTTGGCGACGAGTCAGAACTACATCGAGGCGACGGCGCGCGAACGGCGGTCGGCTGCGGCGAGCAATCGGACGTATCGGGCGTTGGGGAGGTTGGACGGGTCGGAGTAGTGGCTGGTGCGTGCGGGTGACTTGGGTTCGCACGGGCGTTCGGTGGGTGTTCCCTGGTGTTATGCGGGCGTTGTGGCGTGGGGCGATCTCGTTCGGGTTGGTGTCGATCCCGGTTCGGGTGTTCGGCGCTACGGAGGAGCACGGTTTTCGGTTCCACCAGGTGCATCGGGTCGATGGTGGGCAGGTTCGGCATCGGCGGGTGTGTTCGGTGTGCGGTGAGGAGGTTTCGGCGGAGGCGATGGCCAAGGGGTACCGGTTGGAGGATGGCCGGTTGGTGGTCGTGGAGCCGGAGGACTTCGAGGGGTTGCCGTCGTCGTCGGATCACGTGATCGACGTGGTGGAGTTCGTGTCGGCGGAGCAGATCGATCCGATCTACCTGCACCGGGCGTACTTCTTGCGGCCGGATGAGGTGGGTGTGCCGTCGTACGTGTTGTTGCGGGAGGCGTTGGAGCGGTCGTGGCGGATGGCGGTCGTGAAGATCACGTTGCGGCGGCGGGAGACGTTGGCGGTGGTGCGGCCGCGGGGTGATGTGTTGGTGTTGCACACGTTGTTGTGGCCGGATGAGGTGCGGGATCCGGGGTTCGTGGTGCCGCCGTCGCGGTCGGGTGCGCGGGAGGTGCGGATGGCGTTGTCGTTGGTGAACTCGATGACGGCGGAGTTCGACCATTCGGCGTTCACGGACGACTACCGGGAGGCGTTGGAGGCGGTGATCCTGGCGAAGAGCGCGGGGGCGGTGATCCCGGCGGCGCGGGCGCCGGAGGAGACGGGTGGGATGGATTTGATGACGGCGTTGCGGCGGAGTCTGGAGAAGGTGCAGGGCGAGAAGCCGCCGCCTGTCCGGTAGTCGTGGATTGGGTCACCGCAGGTCACGGGGTCGTTCGGTGGCGTGATGGAGCCACGGTGGCATTAGCCCATCTGGGTGACGCCGGGGTGCGGGATCCGCATTTCGGGGGTAGCAAGTTGCCATGAGGTCGATCTGGCGTGGTGCGATCTCCTTCGGCCTGGTCACCATCGGGGTGCGGCTGTTCTCGGCCACGGAGGAGCACGACTTTCGGTTCCACCAGATGCACCGCGAGGACGGCGGGCGCATCAAGTACCGGCGGGTGTGTTCGGTGTGCGGCGAGGAGGTCGCGTTCGCGGACATCGCCAAGGGCTACGAGCTGGACGACGGTCGGGTGGTGATGCTCGACTCGGAGGACTTGGAGTCGTTGCCGATCGAGACGGATCGGGCGATCCAGGTGTTGGAGTTCGTGCCGGTGGAGGAGATCGATCCGATCTACTTCCAGAAGTCGTACTACCTGGAGCCGGACAAGACCGCGGTGCGGCCCTACGTGCTGTTGCGGACGGCGTTGGAGGACGCGGAGCGGTTGGCGGTCGTGAAGATCACGATCCGTCAGCGGCAGACCCTGGCCACGTTGCGGGCGCGGGACGACGTGCTGGTGTTGCACACGATGTTGTGGCCGGATGAGATCCGGCGGCCGGAGTTCGACTTCCTGGGTAGTGACGTGGAGGTGCGGCCGCAGGAGTTGCGGATGGCGTCGTCGCTGGTGGAGAGCATGGCGGGGTCGTTCGAGGAGGAGGAGTTCACCGACGACTACCGGGACGCGATGGAGCGGCTGATCACGGCGAAGGCCGAGGGTGCGGTGCTGCCGGTCGCGGCGGAGTCGGAGGAGAAGGGTGAGGTCATCGACTTGATGACGGCGTTGGAGCGGAGTGTGGAGGCGGCGAAGTCGTCGCGGGCCACGTCGGCCAAGCCGGGGAAGCCGGTGAAGTCCGCGAAGGGGAAGTCGTCGGAGAAGAAGGCCAGTTCCGCCTGAGGGCGCGGTCATGGCGGACCTTGCGGAGTACCGGCGGAAGCGGGATCCGGGGCGCACTCCCGAACCGGTGCCGGACGAGGGGGTGCTCCCCCGCGGTGCTGATGACACGTTCGTGATCCAGGAGCACCACGCGTCGTCGTTGCACTGGGACGTGCGGTTGGAGCGCGGTGGGGTGCTGGTGTCGTTCGCGGTGCCCAAGGGGTTGCCGCCGGAGCCGGGGGTGATCCGGTTGGCGGTGCGCACGGAGGACCACCCGCTGGAGTACGCGGGGTTCTCGGGGGTGATCCCGAAGGGCGAGTACGGCGGCGGGGAGATGTTCCTGTGGGATCGCGGCCGGTACGAGACGGTGAAGTGGAGCGACCGCGAGGTGGACGTGGTGCTGCACGGGGATCGGGTGGACGGCGAGTTCGTGTTCTTCCGGCGCGATGGGCGGTCGGGGAAGGACTGGATGGTGCGTCGTCGTCACGTGGCGGCGCGGCCGGACTGGGAGTCGTTGCCGGAGGGTTTGCTGCCGATGTTGGCGACGGCGGGGTCGTTGCCGTCGGCGGAGCGCGATGGTGACTGGTCGTACGAGTTCAAGTGGGACGGGGTGCGGGCGGTGGTCCGGGTGGAGGGTGGTCGGGTGACGATCTCCAGTCGGGTGGGCAACGACGTGACGTCGACGTATCCGGAGTTGCAGGCGTTGGGTGCGCGGTTGGGCGTGACGCAGGTGGTGCTGGACGGGGAGATCGTGGCGTTCTCGGGTGGTCGGCCGAGTTTCGCGGCGTTGCAGCAGCGGATGCACGCGTCGTCGGCGGCGCAGGCGCGGCGGGCGGCGCGGTCGACGCCGGTGACGTTGCTGGTGTTCGACCTGCTGCACCTGGAGGGGCGGTCGACGGTGGGGTTGGCGCACGCGGATCGGCGGGCGTTGTTGGAGGAGTTGGGGTTGAGCGGTCCGTCGTGGCTGACTCCCCCGGCGTTTCGGGGTGATGGCGCGGCGGTGTTGGCGGCGAGTCGGGAGCAGGGGTTGGAAGGGGTGGTGGCAAAGCGGTCGGATTCGCTCTACTCCCCCGGTGCGCGGTCGCCGTTGTGGGTGAAGATCACCGATTGGCAGGCCCAGGAGGTGGTGGTGGGCGGCTGGCGGCCCGGTGAGGGCAAGCGCAAGGGCGTGATCGGCGCTCTGCTGCTGGGGATCCCCGAGGACGACGGCCTGGCGTTCGTGGGGTCGGTGGGGACGGGGTTCTCCGACGCCGAGTTGGCGGTGTTGACGACGCGGTTGAGGGGGTTGGGGCAGTCGGTGTCGCCGTTCACGACGGCGGTGCCGCGGGAGCGGGCGAAGGGGGCGTTGTGGGTGCGTCCGGAGCTGGTGGGTGAGGTGGTGCACCGGCAGTGGACGTCGGACGGGCGGATGCGGCACCCGGCGTGGCGGGGGTTGCGGCCGGACAAGGGGCCCGCGGAGGTGCGGCGTCTTGGGTGACACGACGACGGTGCGGGTGGAGGGGCGGCTGCTGCGGCTGTCGAACCTGGACAAGGTGCTGTACCGGGGTGCGGGCTTCACCAAGGCGGAGGTGATCGACTACTACTCGCGGGTGGCTCCGGTGTTGTTGCCGCACCTGGCGGGGCGTCCGGCGACGTTGCGGCGGTACCCGGACGGGGTGGACGGGCCGTCGTTCTACGAGAAGAACGTGCCGAGGCACGCGCCGGAGTGGGTGCGGACGGTGCGGATCGAGACGCCGGGGAGTGCGCGGGGCAACGAGTACGCGGATTTCGTGGTGGTGGAGGACTTGGCGACGTTGGTGTGGGTGGCGAACCTGGCGGCGTTGGAGTTGCACGTGCCGCAGTGGACGGTGGGGCCGCGTGGTGGTCGGCACTCCCCCGACCTGTTGGTGTTCGACCTGGATCCGGGGTTGCCCGCGACGATCGTGGAGTGCTGCCGGGTGGCGGAGTTGTTGCGGGCGGAGTTGGAGAACGACGGGGTTCCGGTGTTCGCGAAGACGAGCGGGTCGAAGGGGATGCAGTTGTACGCGGCGGTGGAGGTGTCGTCGCCGGAGCGGACGTCGGTGTACGCGAAGGAGTTGGCGCAGCGGTTGGCGCGGGAGTTCCCGGAGTTGGTGGTGTCGACGATGGCGAAGGCGGCGCGGCCGGGGAAGGTGTTGATCGACTGGTCGCAGAACAACCCGTCGAAGACGACGATCGCGCCGTACTCGTTGCGGGCGCGGGCGACTCCGACGGCGTCGACGCCGGTGTCGTGGGACGAGGTGGAGGCGTGCGAGCGGCCGGAGGACCTGTCGTTCGTGGCGGAGGAGGTGGTGGTGCGGGTGACGCACGGCGGTGATCTGTTCACGGGGTTGCACGACGAGCCCGCGCGGTTGCCCGCGTGAGGAGCCCGCCCCGGTGTGGGGGCGGGCTCCGGTGGGGTCAGCCGAGTCGGCAGCCGGAGAGGATGATCTCCTGGCCGAGGAGGGTCTTGACGCGGATGGCGTTCTGGACGAGCTGTCCGGCGGGTGTGGTGGTGGTCTCGTTGTAGAAGACCGTGGCGACGCCGGGGATGCCGAGTGAGCCGGTGCCGGTGCCGATGGGGGTGCCGTTGATGGTGCCGACCTTGGAGCTGCCCACGATGCCGCCGGCGCTGGAGGTGCAGTGGCTTTCGATCATGGTGATGGTGATGGCCCCGGCGAGGAGGGTGGCGCCGTCGACCGTGGCGTTGGCGGTGGTGGTGCCGGTGGCCGGGTCGAGGGTGCAGTCGGCGTGCAGTGCCTGGACGGTGGCGAGGCCGAGGACGGTGAGGGTGGCGGTGGTCTTGTCCTCGTTGGGCGGGCAGGTGGCGTGGGGGGTCTTGGCGACGGTGATGAGTCCGGTGGCGGCGAGGGCGAAGGCCTCGCCGCGCAGGTAGGTGACGATCTTGACGGTGGCGGTGGCCTGTCCGCCGTCGTCGTCGGTGATGGTCACGAGGACGTTGTGGGCGCCGAGTGCGGTGAAGGGGTGGGTGGCGGTGCAGGTGCCGGAGCCGGGGGCCTGGGTGACGGTTCCGGTGGCGACGGGGGTGCCGTCGGCGTAGTCGACGGTGCAGGTGTGGGTGTCGTTGGTGGCGATGTCGGTGAAGGGCGCGGTGATGGTGACGGGGGTGCCGCGGGTGAAGGTGGAGCCGCCGGTGGGGGTGGTGATGGTGACGGCGGGGGCGACGTTGGTGAGGGTGAGGGTGGTGGACCGGGCGACGGGGGTGTTGAGGCCGTCGTTCGCGGTGAGGGTGAGGGTGTAGACGCCGTCGTCGGTGCAGGTGACGGTGGTGGTCTGCTGGGCTGGGTTGCCGAGGGTGCAGGTGGCTCCGGGGTCGACGCCGGTGGCGGGGGTGGTGGTCCAGGTGGTGGTGAGGGCGGGGCCGTCGGGGTCGGTCACGGTCCCGGCCAGCGACACGGGGGTGCCTTCCTGTCCGGCGTAGGGGCCGCCGGTGGTGACGACGGGTGGGGCGTTGATGGTGATGGTGTGGCAGTCGGTGACGGTGCCGTCTCCCCCGCCGTCGGTGCCCGCGGCGGTGGTGCACAGCTGGTGGGTGCCGGGGGTGAGGGCGGCGGTGTCGACGGTGTAGGTGAGGTTGGCGGGCCCGTTCTGGGGCAGGCCGGGGGTGGTGGCGGTGATGGGGGTGGGTGCGCCGCCGTCGACGCGCAGGGTGAGTCCGGTCAGGGTGGAGGCGATGATGCCGGGCAGGATCGCGGGCAGTTGGGCGACGTCGGGGACGTTGGTGCAGGTGCCGCCGGTGGCGTTGGCGATCCGCTGGAGCGTGTCGCCGGTGGTGTTGCCGCAGGCGGAGCCGGTGCCGACGGCGAAGGTGTAGTAGTCGACGTTCGTGGGGACGGCGGCGAGCGGTCCGGTGATGGAGGGGCCGTTGTTCATGCCGTCGGAGAGGAACACGACGAGCTTGCGGGGCGTGGTGGAGGCGGTGGCGACGGTGGTGGAGTTGGTGATGCCGTCGGCGAAGTTGGTGTTGCCGCCGGTGCTGCGGGCGGTGAAGCGGGTGAGTCCGCCGGGGTTGTTGGTGGCGGAGGTGAGGACTTCCTCGATGTCGCGGGTGCCGTTGGCGTTGTCGTCGGCTCCGGGGGTGGTGATGAGTTGCTCGCCTGCCGCGGGGCGGGCGTCGGCGGTGGCTCCGGTGGAGCCGAAGACGGCGGCTCCGACCTGGGCGACGGTGCCGAGTCCGACGGCTTGGGCGTTGAGGGCTCGTCCGGCGGCGACCTCGCAGTCGAGGATCTGGTTGGCGGCTCCGTCGCCGTTCTGGTCTCCCCCGCACCCGGCGCCGACGGCGGTGGTGGTGCTGCCGGAGACGTCCAGGACGTAGGTGAGGGAGGTGTTGGCGACGGGCTGGCCCTGGCCGATGGAGGCGGTTCCGGTGACGGTGACCGGGCCGGGCGGTAGGACGGCGCCGTCGGCGGGGCCGGTGATCGCGACGGAGATGCCGGTGCCGCCTGGGAGGTTCGCGTCGACGGCGCGGGCGGGGGCGGTCGTGGTGACCACGAGGGTGAGCGCGACCAGTGCGGGGATCGCGGAGTGCCGGGGTTTCATGGACAGTCCTCACTTCCGGTGATCGTGACCACCCGAAGGGTGACCACGATGGGAGGAGGAGCGCCGTGGTGGGTGAATACGGAGTGATGCTCACATCGGTCGGGGCCAGGCGTGGGGTCCGGGCCGGAACCACCCGATCAGCCCAGGAACCCCACGAGGGTCGCGACCAGGTGGTCGGGGTCGTCGAGCCACGGGAAGTGCCCGCCGCGCTGCACGGTGAGCGTGGCGGTCGGCATCAGCTCGACGAGGTCGGCGCACCGGTGCGGCGGTGAGATCGGGTCGGCGTCGGCGGCGTGCACCAGCACGGGGATGTCGACCTCCCGCAGCGCGCGGCGGGTGACACCGGGGGTGAACGCGCCCTCGGCCCAGTAGCCCGCCAACGCCTCCGGGGACCGCTGGGTCTTCTCCGCGTCGGCGTGCGCGCGGGCGGTGTCGTCCCAGCGGCCGTAGAACAGCGGTGCGGCGGCCAGCCGGTCGTCGTGGTCTCCCCCGGTGGCGTTGAGCCGCTCCAGCGCGGCCGCCGCGTCGGCGAACCACGGCTCCCGTGAACGCGACTCGAGGTGGCGGGCCCAGTCCTGGGAGGTGGGCGTGAGGTCCACGGCGCGCAGCGCGGGGGTGAGCAGGACAAGGTGGTCCAGCCGGTCGGGGTGGTCGGTGGCGTAGGTGAACGCGATCCCCGCCCCGGCGGAGTGCCCGAGCAGGTCGATCCGGTCCAGGCCGAGGTGGCGGCGCAGCGCGTCGACGTCGTGGGAGAGCCGGTCGCGGCGGTAGGTCGCCGGGTCGGCGGGCGCGTCGGAGTCGCCGGTCCCCCGGTTGTCCAGCACCACCAGCCGCCGGTGCCGCGACAGCCCGCCCAGGTCGCCGAGGTAGGCCGACGCGCGGCCCGCGCCCCCCGCCAGGCACAGCAGCGGCCGCCCGTGGCCGAGGACGCGGTAGGCGAGGGTGGTGCCGTCGTAGGAGGTGAACCGGGGCATGCCCCCATCCTCGCGCAGTCGGGGCGCCCCTACCGGCCCCAGTCTTGCGGCCCCGACGGGCGGGGTCTCCTAGGCTGGTGGCATGCCGAAGATCGCCACCGCTGATGTCGTGGAGCGGGACAGCCTGCTCGAGTTCCTCCGTCCGCGTCACCGCGGGCTGCTCATCACCCAGCGCTCCGACGGACGCCCCCAGGTGTCGCCGGTGGCGTGCGGGGTCGACCCGCAGGGGCGGATCGTCGTGTCGACCTACCCCCAGCGGGCCAAGTCCCGCAACGCGCGCCGCGACGACCGGGTGAGCGTGTGCGTGCTGTCCGACGACTGGGACGGCCCCTACGTGCAGGTGGACGGGCGGGCCGAGGTCCTGGACCTGCCGGACTCGGTGGAGCCCCTGGTGGAGTACTTCCGCTGCATCGCGGGCGAGCACCCCGACTGGGACGAGTACCGGGCGGCGATGGTCCGGCAGGGCAAGAGCCTCATCCGGGTCGCGATCGAACGGTGGGGTCCGATCGCGACCGGAGGTTTCCCGCCCGAGCTGGGCTGAGCGCGGGGGTCAGGGCGTCCCGGAGTCGGTGGGTTCCGGGACGTGCGCCCACGCCCCGCCCCACCCGGCGGGCGCTTGCAGCAGCGTGAGGACCGCCCCGGCGGGGGTGGCGACGGACGTGACGTACCCGGTCGGGACCTCGTGGGGTTCCACGACCACGGAGCCGCCGAGGTCGGTGGCGGACTTGGCGGCGGTGTCGACGTCGGGGGTGGCGAAGTGGACCATCCAGCCGGGCGCGGCGCCGGTGTCGGTGGTGTCGCGGCCCGCGACGGGGCGGGCGTCGCCGTCGAACTCGGCGTCGTAGAGCGAGAACGGCTCCTCGGGGTCGCGGACCTTCCACCCCAGTTCGTCGGGGTAGGCGGCGTCGGTGATCCCGCGCGCCTCCACCCAGCACGGTTCACCCGGTCGCGGTTCGGGGGCCCACGGGCCGTGCAGGACGCGGCCGCGGTCGACGGCGGTGTCGTGGGCCAGGTCGCGGGGTGTGGTGCCTGCGAAGACGAGTCGCCACGTGGTGGTGTCGCCGGGGCTGACGCGCACGGCGAGGCGGTCGCCCACCCAGCCCCCGAACACGTCGTCGGGTTCGGGCAGGACGGCCCAGCCGAGGAGGTGGGCGAGGAAGTCGGCGGTCGCCTCGGGCGCGGCGGTGGACAACTCGATCCGGCGCAGCCCGCGGGCCGGGTACAACTGGGGCACGTGGTGGGTCCGTTCACTTGGTCTGAATCCCCGAACGGGCCCAATCATGTGCGTCCTACCGAGACGACTTCAATGCTCCATTCGGCCCCACCGCGCGCTCCGCGAGCACCTCGGCCAACGGTCGGGGCTTGCCCAGGTGGAACCCTTGGCCCACCCGCACACCCAGCCTGATCAGGGCTTCCACCTGTGTCGGGCGCTCCACCCACTCGGCAACGGCGGACAACCCGAGGCCCTGGGCGATTTGCACTATTCCCGCGACGAGGACCGCGTCGGTGCTGTGCTCGTCGATCCCGCGCACGAACTCGCCGTCGATCTTGATGCCGGTGATGGGCAGGTGCTTGAGGTGGACGAACGAGCCGAACCCCGAGCCGAAGTCGTCCAGGGTGATCCGGCAGCCGAACCCGCGCAGCTTCACCGCCAGCGACTTGGCCGCGTCGAGGTTCGTGACGGCGGCGGTCTCGGTGATCTCCAGCCCCAACCGGCCCGGCGCCACCCCGGCCCCGGCGAGCCGGTCCAGGACGAACCCGGCGAAGTCCTCGTCCTCCAGCGTGCGGCCCGACACGTTGACGTTGAACCGCAGCTCGGGGTCCGGGTGCTCGATGAGGGTGTCGATGGCGCGGCTCATGACCCACCGGTCGATGTCGTGCACCAGGTTGGACCGCTCGGCCTCCGGGAGGAACTCCGCGGGCCCCAGGTAGGGCTCCTGGCCGTCCTCCAGGCGCAGCAGGATCTCGTGGCCCAGGACCTTGCCGGAGATGAGCTGCACCATCGGCATCGCGTGCAGCGCCAGCCCACCGGTCTCCAGGGCGGTGCGCAGCCGGTCCATCACCGACACCCGCTTCACCGTGTCCGCGTAGTGGCCCGGCTCGTAGACGGTGACGCGGTTGCGGCCCGCGGCCTTGGACGCGTACAGCGCGAGGTCGGCGTTGGCGAGCACCAGCTCCCACGCGTCCCCGCACGTGTAGGCCGCCACGCCGGTGCTGACCGTGACCCGCGAGTTCGGCGCGACACCGACCAGGGGTAACGCCGACACCGCGTCCCGCAGCCGGTTCGCCACGACCTCCGCCTCGACGGGCTTGAGACCGGGCAGCACGACCGCGAACTCGTCCCCGCCCAGGCGGCCGATGAGCTGCGGCTCCTCCAACCGCGACCGCAGCGCCACCGCCAGCGACCGCATCAGCCGGTCGCCCACGGCGTGCCCGCGCAGGTCGTTGACGTCCTTGAAGTTGTCCAGGTCCAGCAGCAGCAACGCCCCGTCGCCACCGGTCGCCAACTGGCGCTCCAGCTCACGGGTGATCGCCCGGCGGTTGGACAACCCGGTGAGCGGGTCCTGCTCGGCCATCAGCAGCAGCTCGTCGTGCACCCGCCGCGCGGTGGTGATGTCGTGCGCGGTGCCCAGCGCCCGCACCGGGGACCCGTGCTCGTCGTGCACGACCTCGCCGAAGCACTCGAACACCCGCTCCACGGTCGTGCCGGTGTCCGGGTCGGGCCGCACCATGCGGTGGGTGAAGCTGAAGCCCGCGCCGGTGCGCATCGCCTCCTCCAGGACCGCCTGGATCATCGGCAGGTCCTCGGGGTGCACCAGGTCCACGTAGCCCTGGAAGTCCAGCTGCGTGTCCTTGGGCATGTGCCACATCTCGAGCAGCGTGTCCGACCAGACGATCCGGTCCTCGGGGATGTGCCACTCCCACGTGCCCATGCGGCCCAGTACCTGGGCGCGGCGCAGCGCGTCGGCTTCGTGCGTGGCCTCCAGCTCGCGATCACGCCACGCGCTGACGTCCACCATCTGGTAGAGCAGCTCGTCGGGCGAGATCCGGCGGCAGGACACCTCCAGCCACCGGTGGCCCTGGTCGCACGTGCTCGGCGTGAGCAGCGTCAGACCGGAGCGGGGGCGTTCGGGGGTGCCGGGCAGCAGCGCGGGCAGCGAGCGGCCCACGACGTGCTCCACCGCCACGCCGAGCAGTCCCGCCAGGGCCGGGTTGGCCCAGCGCAGCGTGCCCCGCGGGTCGGTGACGCCGTAGCCGACGTTCGCCCGGTCGAGCACCTCGCGGTACAAGGCGCTGTTGCCGCTCACGCAATCCTCCTCGCCACCTGCGCGACATGATGGTCGAGATCACGGTCGGTGGGCAAGCCGCTACCGTTCAGCGCAACCGCTCCAACCCTCGCGCGGCGTCCACCATGCCCGCGGCCAGGCCGCGCAGCTCCTCGCCGCCCGCCCCGTCCTCCGCCGCCGTCATGATGTCCTCCGCGGCGCACCTGAGCTGGAACAACCTGTCCTGCAGATCGGCCAGCTCGGTGCTGGAGAGCACCACGGCGTCTTCCGGGAGCCCGCCCCGCTGCACCGCGGCGCGCCGTTCGTAGGCGCGCTGCCTGCACGGTTGGGCGCAGTAGCGGCGAGGACGGCCGATCCGGCCGTGGTCGGGCAGTCGCCGACCGCACCAGGCGCAATGCCGGGCGACCTCGCGGCGTTGGCCGAGCACGCCCACGGCGCCTTCGGCCTCGGTCACCAGTTCCATGGCGCGCGACGGTATCCCTCCACCTGCCGTTCGCTCCAGCGCCACGCCGCCAAGGCACACTGCTTGCCGTGAGCGACACGCATCCGTATCTGGACGGGCCGCACCCGAGGGCGTACGCCCACCGGGGGTGGCACCTCGACGACCTGGCCGGCATGGAGAACTCCCTGTCGGGTTTCCGGCGCGCGACCGCAGAGGGCTACCGCTACCTGGAGACCGACGTGCACGCCACGTCCGACGGCGTGGTGGTGGTGCACCACGACGCGACGCTGGACCGCACGACCGACCGGACGGGTCGGGTGGCGGCGCAGCCGTGGTCGGAGGTGGGGCGGGCGCTGGTCGGCGGCCGGGAGAAGATCACCCGGTTGGCGGATCTGCTCGAGGAGCTGCCCGACGCGATGGTCAACATCGACGTGAAGGCCGACTCCGCGGTGGAGCCGGTGCTGGCGGTGCTGCGGCGGGCCGGGGCGATGGGCCGGGTGTGCCTGGCGTCGTTCTCCGACACCCGACTCGCGCGGCTGCGGCGGTTGGGCGGGCCGAGGCTGCTCACGTCGATGGGGCCGCGGTCGGTCGGCGCGCTGTGGATGGCCGGACGGGTCCCGGTCGCCGGGGTCGCGGTGCGCGGGGCGCTGGCGCAGGTGCCCGCCTCCAGCGGACGGCTGCGGGTCGTGGACGAGCGGTTCGTGCGCGTGGCGCACCGGCGCGGCCACGAGGTGCACGTGTGGACCGTCGACGACGCCGCGGAGATGACCCGCCTGCTGGACCTGGGCGTGGACGGGCTGGTCACCGACCGTCCCGACGTGTTGCGCACCGTGCTGCGGGAGCGGTCGGCGTGGGCCGCGGGCTGACATCCGGGTGGCGGGTTGACAACAGCTTGGGGTGACCGTCGATCATCCGGTCGGGTGACCAGTACAGTCCGCCGTCATGAGCGTGGTCGACAGCAGCCCAGATCGAGGAGACTCGGACAGCGCGGGCACCGCCCCCCAACGGGTCCGCGAGCAGCGGGGCTGGTGCTGGTACGACTGGGCGAACTCGGTGTTCCCCACCTCGGTGGGGACGGTGTTCCTGTCGCTGTACCTCACCTCCATCGCCGAGAACGACGCCAAGGCCGACGTCGCGCGCAACGGCCCGAACGCGTGCGCCGACAGCTCGTTGCAGCAGTGCGACATCTCCGCGTTCGGCGCGCACTTCCCGGCCGGGTCCCTGTGGGGCTACCTGCTGTCGATCGCGACGGTCGTGCAGGTGCTGGTGCTGCCGGTGATGGGCGCCATCGCCGACCGCACCCAGAACAAGAAGAAGATGCTCGGCACGTTCGCGTTCGCCGGGTCGATCGCCACGGCGGCGCTGGGGTTCGTCAGCGGCTCGAACTGGACGCTGGGGGTGTTGCTGTTCATCGCGGCCAACATCTGCTGGGGCTCGTCGGTGGTCGTCTACTACGCGTTCCTGCCGGAGATCGCGACCCCCGACGAACGCGACGCGGTGTCGGCGCGCGGGTGGGCGTTCGGCTACCTCGGCGGCGGGGTCGCGCTGGCGATCCAGTTGGCGCTGTTCATCGGCCACGACGCCGTGGGCATCAGCGAGGCCATGTCGGTGCGGCTCGCGTTCGTGCTGTCGGGGCTGTGGTGGGCCGGGTTCACCCTCATCCCGCTGGCGCGGCTGCGCCAGCACCAGGCCCCGCACGGCGGCGAGCACGGCGCGGGCCTGATCGTCGCGGGCTTCAAGGAACTCGGCCAGACCCTCAAGTCCGCGCGGATGTTCCCGCTGACGCTGGCGTTCCTGGGCACCTACCTGATCTACACCGACGGCATCTCCACCGTCGCGGGCGTCTCCGCCCAGTACGGCAGCGCGGAGCTCAAGCTCGACCAGACGGTGCTGATCTCCACGATCCTGATCGTGCAGTTCGTCGCGTTCTTCGGCGGCGTGCTGCACGGGTGGGGCGCGAAGCGGTGGGGCGCCAAGCGCACCATCCAGATCAGCCTGGTGATGTGGATCGTCGTGGTCAGCGCCGCCTACTTCGTGCAGGCGGGCCAGCAGTTGCAGTTCTACGGGCTCGCGGTGGGCATCGGTCTCGTGCTGGGCGGCACCAACGCCCTGTCGCGGTCGCTGTTCAGCCAGATGGTGCCGCCCGGCCGCGAGGCCCAGTACTTCTCCCTCTACGAGGTCGGCGAGCGCTCCACGTCGTGGCTGGGCCCGCTGGTGTTCGCCGGTGTCGGCCAGGCCACCGGGTCGTTCCGGTTGGCGATCATCTCGCTGGTGATCTTCTTCGTGGCCGGGTTCGTGCTGATGATCTTCGTGCCGGTGCGGCGCGCGATCGAGGCCTCGGGCAACCCGGTCCCGGTCAAGGTGTGATCGCCGCTGCCGGTCGTCGGAGTCCGCGCAGGCCGACGACCAGCAGCGCCACCCCGACCACGGCCATCGCCGCCACCAGTTCCGCGACCGGCGGGACCGAGTAGGCGGCGTACACCACCTCGACCGGCAGCAGCACCACCAGCCACCACCCGAGCCCCAGCGCCCCGACCGGGCCACCGCGCCGCGCCAGGTGCGCGACCCCGGCGACGAGGACCGCGACGGGCACCAGCACCATCGAGGTCAGCGCGAAGACCACGTGCGGATAGGCGAGCAGGTTGCCCGCCGTCAGCGCGCCCGCGCCCAGCACCGCGCCCGCCAACGCCCACCGCCACCGGCCCGGCGCGGGCGTGGGGGCGTCGCGGTGGAACCCCGCGAGCAGCGCGGCGGTGGTCACCCACACCGGCAACTGCCACAGCAGGCCCAACACCACCTCGGGCCCGGCGTCGCGGCCCACGCCCACCAGGAACAGCGCCGACAGCAGCCCGAACAGCACCTTGGCGGTCGTGCGGAACCCGGTGACCATCGCGACCGCGCCCACCAGCATCGCCAGGTCGCTCACCAGCGCCACCACGGTGAACGGGTCGACCTCGGCCACCAGCCGGTCGCCCTCGGCGAGGGGGACCGGCAGCATCGACAGCAACCCCTGCGTCCCGTAGGCGCCCTGCACCAGCACGCCGATCAGCGCGACCAGCCGCACCACGTCGCCGAGCGCGACCGTCCGCGCCGGAGCGCCCGACGCGGCGAACCGCGTCCGCACCCCGAGCGCCACCGTCGCCCCGGCCTCGCCCCACCCCGGCCACCCGTGCTCCAGGTCCAACTCGTCGGTGCGGTCGGCCAGGAACAGCCCGACCATCTCCTCCTCGCGCTCCGCCCGGTACCAGCCGGGCAGCGCGACCCGCAGCAGCGCGCGGTACCGGTTCTCCAGGTTGCTCCTCACAACGCCCCCCTCGCCTTGAGCACGAACGACGCCGCCCGCACGTTCGCCGACAACCGCGCGACCTCCGCCGACAGCGCGCGCACGCCGCTGTCGGTCAACCGGTAGTAGCGCCGCAACCGGCCCTGGTGGACCTCCTCGCGGTCGCGCTCGGCGAACCCGTCGGCCACCAGCCGGTCCAGCACCCCGTACAGCGTGCCCACCCTCAGCTTCATCCGCCCCTCGGACAGGGCGTCGACGGCCTGGACGATCGCGTACCCGTGCAGCGGTTCCTCCGCCAGCGCCGTCAGCACCAGGAAGGTCTGCTCCGTCATCACCCGAGCACTCATGACCCGAGTTATATCGGAAAGCGGTATATGCCGGCAAGCGGATCGTCCGGATCAGGCCAGGTCGTAGAGCAGCCGGTAGTAGGCGGTGCGGCGCTGATCGGGGTCGATCCCGTACGCGTCGAGCAGCACGTCGTCGAGGCCCGGACCGAAGTTCCAGCCCAGGCTCCACGTCGCCACCGCCAGATCGGCCCACCGGTCGGCCACCCCGAGCGACCCCAGGTCGACGTGCGCGGCGAACGACCCGTCGTCGCCCAGCAGCGTGTTCGGGGCGCACGCGTCGCCGTGGCACACCACGAGCCGGTCGACCTCCGGCGGGGCGTCCAGCAGCGCCCTGGCCTCGACGACCCCGAGCCGCCGGTGCTCCGGCGACCACTCCGCCGTCCCATCGCCCTCGGCGATCCGCTCGTCGACCCGCCCCAACCGTCGCGGCACGTCCCAGTCGAACGGGCACCGGTCCACGGGCAGGGCGTCGTGCAGCAGGCGCAGCCCCCGACCGATCGCGGCCGCCGCCACGGCGGGCTCGGCCTTCCAGCGGGCCTCCACCGCCGAGCGGCCGTCGACCGCCGCGGTGACCAGCCACGACCCCTCGGCATCCGAGCCGTGGCCGAGCACCGGCGGCACGCGCGCCCACGGCCAGGCCCACGCCAGGCGCTCGGCCTCGCCGGGCAGGTCGATCTCGGGTGTCCCGGCCGCGACCCACTTCACGTACCGGACGCCGTCGCCCCCGTCCAGCCGGAAGGTCAGGCCGCCCAGCGCGTTGCGCCACACCGGGGTGACGGCGTCGTCGCCCGCGAGCGCGGTGACGACGGCGGGCACCGGCACCGGCCCGGTCGGAGTTCCGGACAGCTCGGGTCGAAGGCTCACGAGATCCGGACTGTACGAGACGGTGGCGCCCGACCCGCGGGGGATCGGGCGCCACCGCCGTGTCACAGCCCGAACGCCAGCAGCACGTGTCCGCCGTCGGGGTTGGGGTAGGCGGGCCCGAATCCCCCCTGGACCTGTCTCATATAAACATA
>NZ_JBHYHC010000056.1:0-54836 GCF_042738955.1 Umezawaea sp. NPDC059074 | reverse complement strand
GACGAGCTGATCGCGGCCGGGCGACTGGCCGAGGGCCGCCACCCCGACACGGTCGTGCGGCTGTGGCTGCTGGACGCGCGGGCCCGGCTGCGCCTCGCCCAGGGCGCGGACGAGGCCGCGCTTGCCGACGCGCTCGCCTGCGGTCACGCCTACGAGCGTTGGGGCACAACGGGTCTGTGGGACGTCCAGTGGCGGTTGACCGCGGCGGCGGCCCACCTGCGCCTCGGTGACCGGGAGAGCGCGGCGGCCTTGGTCGACGACCAGCTGCGGCTCGCCCGCGATCTGGCCGTGCCGCGCCACATCGCCGTCGCGCTGCGGTCCGCGGCCGACCTCGCCGACGGCGACGAGGCCCGGCGGATGCTCGCCGAGGCCGTCGACCTGCTGCGCGGCGGACCGGGCAGGCTGGAACTGGCCCTTGCGCTGGCGGCGTCGGGGGAGCGGGCCCTGCTCGCCGGGGACCGCCGCACCGGGCGGGACCTCCTTCGCGAGGCGGCCGAACTGGCGCTGGAGTGCCACGCCCCGGCGGTGGCCGAACGCGCGGGCGCGCGGCTGTCCGCGGGCGGTGGGCGACCGCCCAAGCTGCGCGTCACGGGCGTGTCCGCGCTGACCCCGGCCGAGCGGCAGGTGGCGCGGCTGGCCGCGACGGCGTTGACGAACCGCGAGATCGCCGAGCAGCTGTTCGTCACCGAGAAGACCGTCGAGGCGCACCTCAGCCGCGTCTACCGCAAGCTCGACGTGCGGTCCCGCACCCAGCTCGCGCTGCACGCGGACTCCCTGTCCCGCTGACCCCCGCACGGGCCTGACCGGCGAAGTCCGGGGTTTCCTGTGGGGTTTCCCCCAACGACCGCGGGGGCCGTTCTCCCTACCGTTGTCCCTACCGGAGTCGCAGGGGAATTCCACCGACTCCGTGTCAGCGAATCGCGCAATTCACCAAGGGGAGAACCATGTCCGCGGAGAAGATCACCTTCCACAACGTCGACCGCCCGACCTTCGAGGCCGTCGAGGAACGGCTCCTGGAGGAGTTGGGCGGCCTCCGGCCCGACGACGCCAAGGGCGAGCTGCACGTCCTCGGCGTGCGGGGCTCGCTCGACCACGACGAGAAGGACTCGTCGGCCACCGTCTCGCTCGCCTTCGTGCCGCCGGTGTTCAGCAAGGGCGCCGTCGTCGGCTGGCTCCAGGACGCGTTCGCCGGTGGCCTGCACTGGGACAAGGTCACGGTCACCCTCGCCAACAACGCCTCGCTCGACCTGTCCGTCGGCAACGTGCCCAACCTGACCCACGGCGAGTGGAGCACGTACCCCGTGTCCGTCCCGGCCGGCAAGGAGATCGAGACGTTCTCGGCCGAGAGCATGCCGGGCGCCTACGTCGCTCCCGTCGGGACCGTGGCCTACGGCCTGCCCGACGGCACCGTGCTGACGGTGAACTTCGACATGCAGTTCGCCGTGGACCAGGTGTCGACGATGACCGCGTCCCTCAGCGGGGCCCGCGCGAGTTCCTACAACCTCGCGATCGACGGCAAGCACAAGTCCTACGGCGGCCAGGGCACCCGGTGGACGGTGACGATCACGCTGAACGAGGGCGCGGGCTCCACGTCCGTCGAGACCTCCTACACCCGCTAGACGGTCGTGATCACCACCCGGAACGGAGCCAGCACGATGATCAGCACGAACAGCCGGGAGACCTGGCCGTCGACCGACTGCAACGGGATCCCCCTGGAGGACCCGGTGACCGTCGCCGTGAGCGGCAGCGTGGTGCTGTTCGCCCGCCGCGCGGACACCGCCGTCACCGACCTCTACTACGACGTCCGCCCCACCGGGGTCGAGATGGGCGCGGCGGGGGAGTGGGCGGGGTGGCGGAAGCTGCCCCTCGCGGAGCCGACCACCGGCGCGGACACCGCGCCGCAGTTGCGCGTGGGAGGCGGGTCGCTGATCACGGTGGGACCGAAGGCGGCCACGCCCTCGCCCGCCGACGCCCCGTTCCGGGTGGTCGCCGACGACACCCACGTGTCGGTGTTCCGGTCCTCCACCACGGGATCGCTCTACGTCGACCGGTTCGTGCTCGTGGAGAACCCGCTCGACGAGCGGGAGGCGCGCACCGGCGGCGCCCCGGCGCAGGTGCTCGAACGGGCCTGGGAGACCCGCTACCGCCGCAGCGGCGTCCGGGACCTGCCGTCCGGGCCGGGGGACGCGCTCGGGTCGACGAACATGATGAACCTGCCGTTCCACGAGCCCACCACGGAACTGCCGGTGCTGTCCGGTGTCGTGCCCGGCGGTTTCGACGTCGCCCTGGTCCCCACCGGCAGCGGCAAGCGGTGGTACGTGGTCGCCACGACCACCGGCTCGGCGGAGGTCACCTGCCTGTCCTACCCGCGGGACGACACCGGCCGGATCGACGTGTCCCCGTGGTCGGCCGAGTCGTTCACGCTCACGCCGCGCGTGGCCGTCCAGGACGGTCCGATCGTCGACCTCGCGCCGTACCTCGGTGTCGCGGTCTCCTGCTACGAGGAGCAGGAGACCGCCACCATGCCCGACGGCACCGGCGGCAGCCTGCGCCGCGGTGTGCGGTTGGCCATCGCGGTCCCCGTCCGGAACGCGGCGGCCGCGCTGCCGGGGGCGCTGGCCGTCTACGACTTCCCCGTCCTGGCGGGCGGCACCGTCCCGGAACTGCCCGCGGGCACGCCGTGCGCGCTGCTCGACGGCGTGCTGAGGAACGGCGCGTTCTCGCCGACCGCCGCCTCTGACGGCTACCCCGTCCCAGCCGAGGCCGTGCACGTGTCCGGCGACGCCGCCGTGACGGCCGTCCTGCTGGGCCAGCCCCAGCCGAGCGGCGTGCCCGTGCTGCTCAACGGCTCGGACGGCCTGCTGCACTGCTACTTCTCCGGCGGCACGCTCGCCGACCGGTCCACCGATCCCGACCGGGCCACGCGGTTCCTGGTGGCGCAGCTCGACCCCACCGTCACCAGGGCCACCGTGCGGCCGACCTGGTCGGCGCCGTCCACCGACGGCGGGACGCTGCCGCTGGTGGCCCGCCGCACCGGCACCACCCTGAACGGGCTGGAGGTGACGATCGCCGACTGCGCGGGCCAGCCCGACCTGTGCACGCTCACGGTCGACTACGGCGACGACGCCGGACTGCCGACGGAGACCTGGAAGGGCGTTCCCCGTGACGTCGAGCTGATGGCGGCCGTCGTGAACGGCTCGTCGTCCGGCGACCCGTCGGACCCCGCCGTCCGCTCGGGGAAGACCCCGTTCTACGACCTGACCGGCACCCTCACCACGGCCCGCCTGCCGCTCGTGGGCGCCGGGCGCCTGACCGTCGCCTCGCACCGGCCCGACGTGCTGCTGACCGAGGTGGTCGTGACCGCCTCGGCCGCCCCGGCGCGGATGGACCTGGCGCTGACCTACACCTTCGCCGACGGCGCGACCGCGACGCAGACGTGGGCGTCGGTCCCCGCCGACCTGGCCGGGCTGGCCCCGGTGCTCGACGGCGTGGCGAGCCCGTCGACCTACCGGTACCTCGCCGGGGCGAACGACACCCGGATCCACGCCCTCGCGACCGACGCGGGCAGCGTCCTGCTGTTCGCCGCGACCGGCGCGGCGATCACGGTGACCGTGTCGCCTCCCGTCGACGGCGACCCGACGCGCTGCGACATCACCGTGGCCCAGGGGACCTCCACCTCGACCACCCTGCCGAACGTCGGCCGCGACCAAGCCAGCGTCGTCGCGGCGCTGAGGGCGAACGCGACCGTCAAAGCCCTGTTCCCGCACGTCTCCCCGGACCCGTGCCCCGGTGCTGTCCTGGACCAGTCCACGTCCCTGCCCGCGGACCTGCGCGCGGGCTCCACGCTCTTCGACGTGGTCCGCCCCGTGCCCGCGGGCCTGGTCATCGCGGGCTCGACCGCCGCCACGACCCTCCAGGGCCGCACCCTGTCCGCGCCCCCTCCCGCAGGATCGGATCCGGGCCGGGGGATGCTCGCGCTGTCCGCCGGTGGGGTCGGCGTCCCGCTGATGGGCGAGCGGGCCCTGCTGGTCAACGGCGTGAGCACGGTGTCCACGCCCGGCTCGAACGGGCGGTGGCTCTCCGCGCACATCCCCAGTGCCTTGACGGTCGGCGCGCAGGGCGGGATGGCGGTCGCCCCCGGCGGTCCACAGCTCGCGCCCACCGCGGGCACGACGATCGAGGCGTGGGTGAACCCGTCGATCGGCGATCCGTCGCCCGCCCTCTGCTACCGCCGCGACGTCGGGACCCTCGGCCTCGGCGAGGTCGACCCGTCCTACTACCTCGGCACGGTCGCCATGGCCGCGCTGCGGTACGGCTCGTTCGTCCCCAAGCGGCCCTACGCGGGCTCGTACGTGAACGTGCCCGCGCAGACCTACCTCGCCCCGGCGGTGACCCCCGCCTTCACCTGGGAATCCTGGGTGCGGCCCGACGCCGTGCCCGCCCCCAAGAGCGCGTCCGGGTGCCTCCTCCAGGTGCAGGACACCACCTACCCCGACCTCGCGCAGTGCGCGCTGTCCCTCAGCGCCGCGCGCGTCCTCTCGTTCGGCTACCGCACGGGTCCGCCGGGCAAGCCCAAGCTCGCGACCCTGTCCGCGCCGACCCCGCTGCCCGCCACGGCGTGGACCCACGTCGCCATCACCGGCGCGGTCGACCCCGCCGTCCCAGGCCGCTACACCCTGACCCTCTACGTCGACGGCGTGCAGGCGGCGACGGTCGTCGACCAGCTCTACACGGCGGCGACCGACGCGCCGTTCCTGTGCATCGGCGCGAACGACATCCGCGACGTCAGCGTGTTCGGCGGCCTCGCCGAGGTGCGCTTCTGGTCGTCCGCCCGCACGTCGGTGGAACTGCTGCGCACCATGGACACCTCGTTGTACGGCACCGAACCCGGCCTGGTCGGGTACTGGCCGCTGACCCCCGAGGCCGTGGACGGGCACTACTCCAACGCCGCCGTGCGCACCGGCCACGTGCTCGACGGCGTCCTGCGCCTCAGCCCCGACCAGAGCGCCAAGCCCACCAAGGACGGCGAGTTCGTCAACATCGTCGCCGCCGTCGCGGGCACCGACCCCGTGGTCGCCAGGGCGTTCATGCGAGCCGGGCGCTGGCACCACCTGGCGGTCGCGCACCAGGTCGCGTCGGGTCTGCTGATGAACCCGAAGGGCATCGGGGGCACCCGGCTCGACTTCGGCACCTGCGTCGACGACGGGATCGACCTCGGCGCGCAGGCGACCGTCGAGGCGTGGGTCCAGATGAACCAGCCGAGCGCCATCGACCGCACGATCGTCGCGCGCTGGGGGGTGAAAGCGTCCGACCAGGCGTTCCGCGTCGCGGTCACCTCGGACGGCACGCCCGTCGCCACGTTCGTCCTGGACGACCCGAACAGCGACTCGACGCCGACCGTGACCGCCGTGCACCCGACGAAGGTCGTCGACGGGCGACCGCACCACCTCGCGGTGACCTACGCCGTGACCGAGGACGGCACGGGGTGCACCTGCTCCGCGACGATCTACGTCGACGGCGTCGCGGGACAGCCGGCGAAGGTCGCCGTCGACGGCACCGCCACCGTGTTCGTCCAGTCCTCCAGCCAGCCGCTGCTGCTGGGCATCAGCGCGTTGGAGAAGGGCGACCCGATCGCGCAGGAGTCGAGGGCCCCGTTCCAGGGGCTCCTCACCGGCGTGCGGTTCTCCTCCTCGGCGTTCACCTCCGCGCAGGTGCGGGCGGCGATGGCGGCGGCGGCCGACTACGACGCCGCCGACGGCGTCATGGCCGCGTGGTGGTTCGCCGACCAGAGCGGCGTGACGGCGACGGACTCGGTGGGCGACAACGACTTCACCCTCAGCGACACGGACGCGTGGTCGACGTTCGCGGCCATCTCCCGCACCGCCTGCTACAGCGACGGCGTGCCGATCGCGCTGCTCGCGCCCGCCGGCGCGGCCAGCGCGCCCGGCTACCGCGGCGCGCCCCAGTGCACCGTGGGCGCGGCGCTGGTCGACGGCGCGTACACCGGGTTCACCGGCCAAGTGGCCGAGGTCCGGCTGTGGCGCACGGCGCGCACCCACGACCAGGTCCTCGACACCGCCCACCGCCCGTTGACCGGGGCCGAGGTGGACCTGAGCGCGTACTGGCCGCTGGACGGCGACGCGCTCGACCTGACCGGCAACGGAGCCGACGGCACGCTGATCGGCTCCCCGCCGCCCGCGTTCGCCGTGTCGCGCGTGCCCGTCGGCAACGAGGGCCCCCAGGTGCGCAACGCCTACGCCGCCACCGGCACCGACTACCAGGAGGAGATCACCGGCAGGCCCGCGGTCGTCGAGTACACCGACAGCGACACGCACTCCGACGGCACCCCGGCCGCCGTGATGCGCCGCGCCTACGCCGCGTGCGGCCCGACGC
Source organism: Umezawaea sp. NPDC059074 (assembly GCF_042738955.1). Classification (NCBI taxonomy): domain Bacteria; kingdom Bacillati; phylum Actinomycetota; class Actinomycetes; order Pseudonocardiales; family Pseudonocardiaceae; genus Umezawaea; species Umezawaea sp. NPDC059074. Next base: position 48,443 of record NZ_JBHYHC010000056.1, on the reverse strand, counting down.
TGGCGGTGTTCACCGGCTACGGCCTGGGCGAGATGATCCTGACCTACCTCGGCCAGGTGCAGACGTCGCCGAGCCTGATCGGCTACATCGAGGGCGCGCCGCCGGTGCCCAGCGAGAACCTGTCCCGCCCGCTGTACCTCAGCCCGTTCGGCTACAACTCCTACCTCGACGCGACCTCGGTGCAGGTGCAGCAGACCGAGGCGGCGTCGTTCAGCTTCACCAGCTCCGACTACCGCACCAAGGTCAAGATGGACCTGGAGGTCAAGGCGGGGTGGGTCGGCGAACCGGAGTTCTCGTCCGGCACGGGCCTGCTGTCGGTGGTGACCTTCAAGGGCAAGGTCAAGGTCGGCCTCCACCACAAGACCAACCTGTCGCAGGCGGACCAGACCACCGACGCCTACGCGTCGGGGTGGACGAGGCTGGCCACCGACGCGCTGGGGTTGCGCGGCGCGTGGGAGCCGGAGGCCGACCCCCTCAACACCGACGTGGGCAGGCGGTACCAGCCGCACAACACCGGCTACGCCCTGGTCCAGTCGATGACCGCCGACCTGTACGCCATGCGCCTGAAGTCCACCGGGGCCATGGTGGGGAAGATCGTGCTGCCGAACCTGGACATCCCGCCGGACCGCAACGTGCTGATGTTCCGGATCCGGCCCGACTACGTGAAGAACGGGACCCTGGACGGGAAGGTCGGCCTGGTCAACGACCCGGACTACCCGCTGGCGGACCTGGAGCGCGGCAGCTACTTCAAGCCGAAGGAGGCCTACCGGCTGGCCGACCGGATCGAGAAGGCCGACCAGCGGGCCCGCACGTACTACGACCAGTTCGACGCCGTGGGCCTCGGCGAGACCGGACCGGGCGCGCCGTCGCTCGCGGACGCGTCCGACCGGCAGTTCTACGGTGGCGACGGCGTTCCCACGCGGGGCATCGCCAACCGGTACGTGTGGACGGCGGCAGGCGGCCTGCACACCGAGACGGAGAACTTCTCGACCACGCACGAGGTGTCGAGCACCGGCCTCTACAACCTCACGTGGGCGCTCGGCCCCACCGTGGACGCCGAGATGTCGGTGCCGTTCGGCGCGTACGGCAACGTGGACCTGATGTTCGGCCAGGAGATCAAGGTCCAGGTGGCGAAGAAGGAGACCGACAGCTACCTGCTGAACCTGGCCGTCACCAACAACTGCGACCCGATGCTCCAGAGCTACGACGCGCGGGCCAACGGGGGAGCGGGCGCGTACACGGACGAACCGTGCCCCGGCAAGGTCGACGCGTACCGGTTCATGTCGTTCTACCTGCCGCCGTCGGCGGACCACGGCGCCGCGTTCCTCACCGACGTGGTCGACCAGGAGTGGCTGCGGTTCAGCAGCGAGCCCAACGCTGTCGCCCTGCGGAACCTGCGTGGCGGCAGCGTTCCGTGGCGGGTGCTGCACCGGGTCACCTACGTCAGCCGGGTGCCCCCGACGTTCGACACGAACCCCGCCCAGACCGTCGCCCCGACCCCGGAGCTGACCATCGACGTCGAGGACAACGCGCTCCTGGTCGCGCTGGTGGCGCAGGCGCTCGGGTCGGCTCCGGTGACCGGGGCGACGATCGGGGCCGCCGTCGCCGAGGTGCTGGCGCCGACGGACCCGTCGGTCGACCCGGTGCTCGGCCGGTACGTGCCCTGGTGGACGGAGCTGGTGCGCCGCGCCCGCAAGGACCCGCCGGACCCCGATGCCGCGGCCGTCGTGGACGACCTGCTGATCGCCACCGTGCAGTACTTCCAGTCTGGCTACGCGGCGGGCTCACTCCCGGTCGAGGCCTGACGCCGGACGGGTGGCGCGGTTCCCCCGCGCCACCCGTCCGCTCACACCACCGTCTTGCGCGGGATGAACGCGGCCACCGCGGCGGACACGAGAGCAGCGCCCGCACCGATCGCGATGATCACCCGGAAACCGGTCAGCGACGGCACGACGGCGGGCCCGAACGGCACGGTCAACTGCGACAGCACCACCCCCGCGACCGCGCTGGACACCGACGTGCCGATCGACCGCATCAGCGTGTTGAGGCTGTTGGCCGCGGCGGTCTCGGTCACCGGCACGTTGGCCATGATCAGCGACGGCATCGACCCGTACGCGAGCCCGATCCCGGCCCCGATGACGCTGGACACCAGCACCAGTTGCCAGAGCTGGCTCATCAACACCAGGTTCAAGGCGTAGCCGAACGCGACCACCAGCGTGCCGATGATCAGCGTGGTGCGCGGCCCACTGGTCCGGGTGATGCGCGCGGAGATCGGGGCCATCGCCATCATCACCAGCCCGGACGGCGCCAGCACCAGACCGACGACGAACATCTGCTGCCCCAACCCGTACCCCGTGGCAGCGGGGAGCAGCAGCAACTGCGGCAGCACCAACGACATCGCGAACATCGAGAACCCGAAGATCGCCGACGCCAGGTTCGTCAACGCGACGGGCCGCCGCCCGCTCGTGCGCAGGTCGACCAGCGGTTCGCGGTTCCGCAGCTCCCACCGCCCCCACCCGACCAGGACGACCACCGCGACCACGATCAGCGAGAGCGTCAGCGGACTGGTCCAGCCCCACTCGGTCCCCTTGGACACGGCCAGCAGGAAGCACACCAGCACGATCGTCAAGCCAATGGCCCCGACGAAGTCGAAGCGCCCACCAGACCGCACCGCCGACTCCGGCACCAACACCACGACCAGCGCGGTGGCCACGACACCAACAGCGGCAGCACCCCAGAACAGCACGTGCCAGTCGAAGCTGTCAGCGAGCAACGTGGCCGCGGGCAACCCCAACGCCCCGCCAACACCGAGCGACGCGCTCATCAACGCCGTGGCGGACCCGAGCCGCTCCTTGGGCAGCTCGTCCCGCATGATGCTGATCCCCAACGGAATCACGCCGGACGCAAGCCCCTGGAGCGCCCGCGCCACCACCAGCGGCGCCAAGCTCGTGCTCAACGCGGCCAACACCGATCCCGCCACCAGCAGCCCGAGGCTGATCAGCAGCATCCGGCGCTTGCCGAACATGTCACCCAGCCGCCCCACGGTCGGCGTGGCGACAGCGGCGGCCAACAACGTGGCCGTGATCGCCCAAGCGGTGTCGGCAGCGGTTGCGTTCAGCAGACTGGGCAGACGGGGCACCAACGGGATCACGATCGTCTGCATCAACGCCACGGTGACACCCGCGAACGCGAGGACGGCCACGACGACGTTCGGCCGCCGCGTCTCGACAGCAGGCACCTCGGCCGACTCGACGTACGCGGTGGATGGCGTAGATGGCACGTGCGTCCTCCGATGCGGGGTGCGAGCGAGCAGATCATGATTAAAGCAGTCAGTTGACTTAGATGACTCGAACGGCCTCCCTGATCGTCAGGTATGTCACTCCCCGCCGATCACGAAAAGCCGCCGTTCGGTTACGCACCGCAGCAGTGGCAGTCGCCATCGCTCTGGTGTCGCCTGAGGGCTGAGCACGTTTCGGGGTGATCCTTCGGGGATGCCTGTTCCGTCCGATTCCCCATGGATGTGGGCGGAAAGGGAGGCCACCCGTCGCCCGCTCGGGGCAACGGAACGAGCGCCGCCGGGGGCGCGGCCGCAGACTGGCGGCGTGCCGCCGCTGCCCGTTCCTCCCGCCGACCTGCCCGGAGCCGTCGACTGGGTGCGCGAGCACCTGGGTGACCTGACCCGCGAACCGCGGGAAGCCGTTGCCGCGTCGGCGTTCGCCGGAGGACAGCGGGCGGCGGACGCGGCGCTCGCCGGGCTCGACGTGACCGGGTACGCGAGCACCCGGAGCACGGTGCTGCCGCGGTCCGCGCGAGGAGCGAGCCGGGTGTCGCCCTACCTCCGCCACGGTCTGCTCACGCTGTCCGAGGTGTGGTCGGCGGTGGACGGCGCGCCGGAGCGGGACCGGACGAAGTACCGCGACGAGTTGCTGTGGCAGGAGTTCGCCCGCCACCTGTACTCCCGGCTCGGCGGCCGGACCGCTCGACCGTTGCGCCACGAGCAGCCGCGCGCCGCAGCGGAGTGGGTGGGGGAGCCGTGGCGGTCGGACATGGCGTGCATGGCGGCGGTGGTCGGCGAACTGCGCGAGGACGGGTGGCTGGTCAACCAGACGCGGATGTGGTTGGCCTCGCAGTGGGCCGTGCGCGCCGGGCGGGACTGGGCCGCGGGGGAGGACGAGATGTTCGCGCACCTGGTCGACGGGTCCCGCGCGGCGAACCGGCTCGGCTGGCAGTGGACGGTCGGCACGGGCAGCGGCAAGCCCTACGGCTTCAGCCGGTGGCAGGTGACGCGGCGCGCGCCGTCGTTGTGCGAGTCCTGCGCGCTGGCCGACGACTGCCCGGTGGAGTCGTGGCCGGACGCGGAACCCGGCCCGCCGGTGGACGGCCCGGACCTCGGCAAGGCACCCATCCCGGCCGGGCCCGCGGACGTCGAGGGCGGCGGCGGTGACGTCGTGTGGGTGACCGCGGAGTCGTTGGGCGATCGGGATCCGGCACTGGCCGCCGTGTCGGGCCGACCCGCGGTGTTCGTGTTCGACGAACCGCTGCTGGCCCGGCTCCGGTTGTCCGGGACGAGGCTGGTGTTCCTCGCGCAGACCCTGGGTGAGCTGGCGACGACCCGACCCGTGCGGGTGCGCCGGGGCCGACCCGCGGTGGAGTTGGCCGGCCTCCGGTTGGCGGCGACGTGGACCCCGGTCCCCGGCTGGCAGCGCCTCTCCCGCTCGGTGCGGCCGGTCGAGGTGCACCCGTGGCCGTGGCTGGTCCGGCCGGGGTCGTTCGCCCTGCGGTCCTACAGCGCTTGGAGGCGTCACGCCCTGCCGCGGTGAAGCCCGACCCTCACACGCTGCGCAACACCGACACCACAACGCCGAGCACCACGGCCCGTTCCCCGTCGATCACGTCGTAAGCGTCGTTCCGGGGCTCCAGGAAAACCCGCCCGTTCCTCCGCGAGTAGACCTTCACCGTGGCCTCGTCGTCGATGGAAGCGGCCACGATCTGCCCGGAATGCGCTTCACTCTGCTGCCGCACCACCACGATGTCCCCGTCGCAGATCGAGGCGTCCACCATGGAATCGCCTCGAACCCGCAACCCGAACACCGTCCCGCGCCCGGTGAGCCCACGCGGCAACGTCAACACGTCGTCCACGTGCTCCTCGACCGTGATGGGACTGCCGGCCGCGATGTGCCCCACCACCGGCACCGCGACGGAATCCCCATCGCTCACGCCACCCCGAGGAAGGAACACCCGTACGTCCATCGGCCGGGACAACGACTCGCTGCGCCGCAGGAACCCCCGCTCCTCCAGGCTCGCGAGGTGCTTCGACACCGAGGACGAGGACCGCAACCCGACGGCGTCCCCGATCTCCCGAGTGCTGGGCGAGTACCCGTGCTCCCCGATCCACTCCTGGATCGTCAGCAGGATCCGCTGCTGCCGTTCGGGCAGGGTCGAGGCGTCCAGGTCAAGATCGTCGTAGGCGGTCACCCGCCGAATGGTAGATGCCCCCGAACAGCCCCAAACCCCCGGTGCTCAGGCACGACCGCCCCGTCACCCGACCGGGTTACGAAAATCTGCAACACCTCCACCCCACCCGGCACCTGACCGACGTGACCAGTGAAACGGGAGTGCGGGCCACCATGGCGGACGGAACCGACCCACCCGACGCCGTCCTGTGGGCGAAGGGCGACCGCGACGCCTTCGGCCTCCTCTTCGAACGCCACGTCGAGGCCGTCTGGAACCACGCCTACCGCTTGACGGCGTCGTGGGACCAGGCGCACGACGTCACCTCGGCCACGTTCCTCACCGCGTGGCGCACCCGTCGTGACATCACCCTCCTCCGCGACAGCGCCCTCCCGCTGCTCTACACGATGGCCGCCAACATCGCCCGCACCGCGCACCGCGGCTCGTCCCGCCGCACCCGCCTGCTGCGCCGCGTCCCCGACCCGTCCCCGGTGGACGACCACGCCGACGCCGTGATCCACCGCATCGACACCGAGTCCCGCCTCCGCCGCGTGGTCGACGCCGTCCGCCACCTCCCCCCGGCCCAACGCGAGGTGGCCGAACTCTGCCTGCTGGGCGACCTCCCGATCGCCGACGCCGCACGACACCTGGGTCTCGCGGAGGTCTCCGTGCGCTCCCACCTCTCCCGCGCCCGCGCCCGGCTGCGCACCTTGACGGAGGACACGCAGTGACCGACGAACCCCGCGGCATCACCCCCCGCCGCCCCCTTCCGCCGGAGCTGCGCGCCCAGCTCCGCGCCGAGTTCGACGAGGCGACCACCCGGAAGCGCAAGCTCTCCACCCCCGCCTTGGCGGCCGCCGCGGCCGTGGCCCTGTTGGCGGGCACCGTCTTCGTCCTCCGCCAGACCCCGGACCCCAGCACCGCGACCACCGCGGCCTACGACCCCGCGGTCGCCAAGGTCGCCCTCGACCGCTGCTGGTCGGCCGTCCGGACGCGGAACGCGACCGCCAGGTTCCCCGACCGCTCCCTCTGGACCCCCGTGTTCACCGTCGGCGACTCCCAGTTGGGCGTGGTCGCGGCCCGAGCGGACGGCAAGCCCCTCTTCTGCCAGACCACCCCGACCACCGCCACCGTCTCCGACCCGGCCACCGCCGCCCTGTTCAGCCGGGAAGGCGTGGTCGCGGGCGAGGCGGACGACCAAGTGGCCCTCACGGTCGCCACCCCGGTCGGCTCCACCACCGTCCACCCCGAACTCCGCGACCACCTCTTCGTCGCCCTCACGAGCACCAACCTCACCGGAGCCCGGATCACCGCGGGACCACCCGACGGTCCCCAGCGCACCCTGACCCCCGCCTCTCCCGCCATCGCGTTCCGCGACCACCCCGACGGCCCGTTCGCCGACCGCACGTCGCCGGAGGGCATCGCCCTGGGCGACTGCCTGTCCCGGGCCGCGAAACCGGTGGTGGACCCCGACTCCTACGAGCCGGGAGCGTTCGTGACCTACCCCGGCGGCCGGTTCTCGATCGGCCGCGGCCCGTTCACGGTGGTCTTCTGCCGCTGGGGCGAGCAACGCGGCGACGCCTCCGTCGAGACCCTGGTCCTCGGCGGCGTCCCGGCCCTCTTCAACCGCTCCACCGACCTGGGCAACGGTCTCCGCGTCCTCACCGGCCAGCTCACCGAGGCCGTCGCCACCCTCGACGTCGGCTTCGGTGACGGCCCGCTGCTGCCCGCCTCGGTGGCCCGCCGCACGTTCGCGATCCTCGTCCCCGCGGACGTCGACGGATCCACGCTCGTCCGCACGGTCGCCCGCGGCCCCGGCGGCGAGGTGGTCTTCGAGAACGAGTGGCCGTTCGACAGCTGACGCCACGGGGTGGGCCCGCTGCCGGGCGGCCCACCCCGCCGCGACCTCACGTCGTGACGCGCTCGCGGGCCTTGAGCCCCAGTTCGGCGGTGGGCGTCCGGAAGGTTTCCCGACCCGTCGCCACGGCCACCACGTTCACCAGGCACAGCCCCGCGGTGAAGATCGCGACACCGACCCAGTTCGCGCTCTGCGGCCCCGCGATGGCGGCCGAGATCGTGGGCGTGAACCCGGCGACGGCGAAGCCGATCTGCGTCCCGATCGCCATGCCGGACAACCGGACCCTCGCGGTGAACATCTCGCCGTAGAACGACGGCCACACGGCGTTCGTCGCGCTGTAGACGACACCGAACAGCAGGACGCCGACGACGAACACCAGGAGGTAGTTCGCCGTCGAGATCGCCCCGAGGTAGGCGAAGATCAGCACCGCGCAGCCCAGCGACCCGCTGATGAACACCGGTTTGCGCCCGACCCGGTCGGCGAGCGTGGCCCACAACGGGATCGCGCCCAACGCGGTGATGTTCGCCAGCACGCCGACCCACAGCATCGGCGTCCGCGCCAGGCCCGCCGAGTTCACCGCGTAGGACAGCGCGTACACGGTGAAGATCGTGCTGACGGAGGCGATCACGGCCGCGGCCACGACCCGCAGCACGTCCGCCCAGTGGTCGCGGAACAGGATCGCGACGGGGAGCTTCGCTCTTGCGTCGCCCGCGACCTCCTGCTCGAACACCGGCGTCTCGTCGAGCTTGCGGCGGATCACGAACCCGACGACGACCACGATCGCGCTGGCCCAGAAGGGAATGCGCCACCCCCACGCCAGCAGGTCGTCCTGGGGGAGCGCGGCGATCGGCAGGAACACCGCCGTGGCCAGCACCTGGCCCGCCTGGGTGCCGCTGAGGGTGAAGCTCGTGTAGTAGGCGCGGCGGTCGTCGGGGGCGTGTTCGAGGCTCATCGAGTTCGCGCCCGCCTGCTCCCCGGCGGCGGACAGCCCTTGCAGGAGCCGGGTCGCGACCAGCAGCACCGGAGCGGCGACGCCGATGTCGTCGTAGGTGGGCAGACAGCCGATGAGGAACGTGGCGAACCCCATGAGCAGCAACGTGAACACCAGCACCCGCTTGCGGCCGAAGCGGTCGCCGACGTGGCCCAGGATCACCGCGCCGACCGGCCGGGCCAGGTAGCCGACGCCGAAGGTGGCCAACGCGAGCAGCGTGCCGGTGGCGGCGTTCGAGGTGGGGAAGAAGATCTTGCCGAACACGAGGGCGGCTGCCGTGCCGTAGATGAAGAAGTCGTAGTACTCCAGGGCGCTCCCGATCCACGCGGCCAGTGCCGCCTTGCGGGGTTTGCCCTGGGGGAGAGGGGGATCTGCGGTCACGAGGGGCTCCTCTGTCTGCGTCTTTGCAGGGAACAGCGGACTCGGGCTACGTACGTACTAGATAGTTAATAACGGAGATGGTGAGGAGCGGCGGCCCTCCGTGTCAAGGGCTCAGCGGGCGGTCAGGTAGCTCACGAGCAGGTCGCCGACCATGCGCCGGTGGTGGTCGCGGCGCGCGGGGTCCAGCATGTCCCGCTCGAAGATCGCGTGGAACGTGTGCCGGTTGGCGATGCGGAACACGCAGAACGCGCTGATCGCCATGTGCACGTCGAGCGCGTCCACGTCGTCGCGGAAGTAGCCCGCGGCGCGGCCCCGGTCGAGGATGCGGGTGAGCACGTCGAGCGCGGGGTTCGCCAGCCCGGCCAGCTCGGTGGACCGCGCGATGTGCTCGGCGCGGTGGATGTTCTCGATGCTGACCAGTCGGACGAAGTCCGGGTGCGACTCGTGGTGGTCGAACGTCAGCTCGGCGAGCCTGCGCAGGGCGTCGATCGGGTCCAGGTGCTCCACGTCGAGCTCCTGCTCGATCGCCCGGATCACCGTGTACGCGCGTTCGAGGACCTCGACGAACAGCTGCTCCTTGCCGCCGAAGTAGTAGTAGATCATCCGCTTCGTGGTGCGGGTCTTGGCGGCGATCTCGTCGACCCGCGCGCCGTCGTAGCCCTTGTCGGCGAACTCCCGCGCGGACACGGCGAGGATCTCGGCCTTGGTGCGCTCGGCGTCCCTGGAGCGGTCGACGGCGGGCAGTGCGACCACGGACTTCCTTCCTCGCCACGGGTACTGCCGCCACTCTAGGTGACCTCTTCCGCCCGCCGCCCACCGTGGGGTACAACTAACTCACCAGTTCGTACATTACGAGGGAGGTCGGTCGTGCCCCACACCCCGTTCCCCGACGCGGTCCGCGAGCACGCCGACCTGGCGCGGGGCGCGCTCGTGGTCGGGCTCGTGGGCTCGGGCATCGGGCCGTCGCTGAGCCCCGCGCTGCACGAGGAGGAGGCCCGCAGGCTGGGGCTGCGCTACCGGTACCGGCGGATCGACCTCGACGAGTGGGGCCTGCCGCCCGAGGCGGTCGGCGACATCGTGGCGATCACGCGGGACGCGGGGTACCGCGGCCTCAACATCACCCACCCGTGCAAGCAGGCCGTGCTGCCGCACCTGGGCGAGCTGTCGCCCGACGCGCAGGCGCTCGGCGCGGTGAACACGGTCGTGTTCGACGGCGGCCGGGCCGTCGGCCACAACACCGACTGGTCCGGCTTCGTCCGCGGCCTGGAGGTGGGACTGCCCGACGCCGACCTCACGTCCGTCGTCCTGCTCGGCGCGGGCGGGGCCGGGGCCGCGGTCGCGCACGGGCTGCTCACCGCCGGGGCGGGGACCGTGCGGGTGTTCGACCTGGACCCCGCCCGCGCAGAGGCGTTGGCGGTGTCCCTCTCGGCGAGGTTCGGCGCGGGCCGCGCCACCACGGGACACGGCGACCTGGCGGACGCCGTGCGCGCCGCCGACGGGCTCGTGCACGCCACCCCGACCGGGATGGCCGACCACCCCGGCCTCCCGCTGCCCGCCGACCTGCTGCGGCCCGACCTGTGGGTCGCCGAGGTCGTCTACCGACCGCTGGACACCGAACTGGTCACCACCGCGCGCGCCGCGGGCTGCCGGGTCCTCGACGGCGGCCGGATGTTCGCGTTCCAGGCCGCCGAGGGGTTCCGGCTGTTCACCGGCGCCGACCCCGACACCGAGCGGATGCTGCGCCACTTCGACCGGCTCGTCCGCACGCCGGGAGGACGGTCCGATGTCCGCTGACCGCAGACGCGGGATCGCCACCGTGTGCCTGTCCGGCACGCTGGAGGACAAGCTCGCCGCCGCCGCGGCGGCCGGGTTCGACGGCGTGGAGCTGTTCGAGAACGACCTGCTCGCCTCGCCGTGGTCACCCGCGCGGGTGCGGCGGGAGTGCGCCGACCTGGGCCTGTCGATCGACCTCTACCAGCCGTTCCGCGACTTCGAGGCGGTGCCGCCGGACGTGCTGGCCCGCAACCTCCGGCGGGCGGAGCGCAAGTTCGACGTCATGGAGGAGTTGGGCGCGGACACCGTCCTGGTGTGCTCGTCGGTGTCGCCCGACGCGGTCGACGACGACGCCCTCGCCGCCGAGCAGCTGCACGCCCTCGCCACGCGCGCCGCCGAACGGGGCATCCGGGTGGCCTACGAGGCGTTGGCGTGGGGGAGGTTCGTCAGCACGTACGACCACTCGTGGCGGATCGTGCGCGCCGCGGGCCACCCCGCGCTCGGCCTGTGCCTGGACAGCTTCCACGTGCTGTCCAGGGAGGTCGACCCGGTGGCCATCCGGACGATTCCGGGCGAGAAGGTGTTCTTCCTGCAACTGGCCGACGCGCCGAGGCTGCGGATGGACGTGCTCCAGTGGAGCCGCCACCACCGCCTGTTCCCCGGACAGGGCGACTTCGACCTCACCTCGTTCGTCGACCACGTGCTCGCCACCGGTTACCGCGGGCCGCTGTCGCTGGAGGTGTTCAACGACGTGTTCCGGCAGTCCGAGCCCCGTGCCGCGGCCGTGGACGCGATGCGCTCGCTGCTGCTGCTCCAGGAGCCGCCGGACGCCGCGCCGGTGCTGACCGGCCACGCCTTCACCGAGTTCGACGTCGACGACACCGCGGCCGGGCAGGTCGAGGCGGCCCTCACCGGGCTCGGTTTCGCGCTGGCGGGCGAGCACCGCACCAAGCCCGTGCGGCTGTGGCGGCAGGGCGGCGCGCGCGTCGTGCTCAACCACCGTCCTCCCGCGACGGGCGCCCACGCGGCCGTCAGCGCCGTGGCCGTGGAGAGCCCCGACCCGACCAGGTCCGCCGCGCGCGCCGGGGAGTTCCTCGCGCAGCCCAGCGGCGACAACGCGGTCGCCGCCCCGGACGGTACGTCGGTGATCTTCTGCCGCGACGAGTGGCTCGCGGACTTCGCCCCGCTCAGCTCGTCCGACGTGGTCGGCGCGGGCGTCCTCGGCACCGACCACGTCGGCCTGACCGAACCGTTCGACCGCTTCGAGCAGGCGGGCCTGTTCTACCGGGCCGTGCTGGGCCTGGAACTGGAGGACGAGACCGAGTTCGCCGCCCCGTTCGGCCTGGTCCGCAGGCACTCCGTCGTCGACCGCGCCCGCCACGTCCGCATCGCCCTGGACGCCACCCTGGTCCGCCGCGGCGCCTGGGGCCCGGACGTTCGCGAACCGCAGCACGTCGCCTTCACCACCGCCGACGCCCTCGCCGCCGCGACGGCGATGCGCGCCCGCGGCGCACCCCTGCTCGACATCCCGGCCAACTACTACGACGACCTCGACGCCCGCCTCGCCCCGGCCCAGGACTTCCTCGCCGCGCTGCGCGAGAACTCCGTGCTCTACGACCGCGACGCCCACGGCGAGTTCCTGCACTTCTTCACCGAGGTCCTCGGCGACCGCGTGTACTTCGAGGTCGTGCAACGCATCGGCGCGTACGCGGGCTACGGCGCGGTCAACGCCCCGATCGTCATGGCCGCGCACCGCAGACGCCGCCGGGAGACGGCGCGGTAGGCAAACGGGTTTGCGGGGGACCCGGCCGTAGTGGACGATCATCCGTCGGCCCGAAGCGCGCCGATGGAGGAGAACCCCGTGCCCGACGTCGTGCCGCTGCGGCGCAACCACGCGTTCCAGCTGCTCTGGATCGGCAGTGCCGTGTCCCAGTTGGGCACCGAGTTGACGCGGCTCGCGATGCCGTTGCTGGTGCTCGCCCTCACCGGGTCGCCGGGGCTGGCGGGGGTGGTCGCGGGGGCCCGGACGGCGGTGTTCCTCGGCGTCCAACTGCCCGCGGGCATCTGGGTGGACCGGTGGGACCGCCGCGCCGTGCTGCTGACCAGCCAGGGCGTGCAGGCGCTCAACGCCGCCGTGCTGGCCGTCGTGGTGGTCGCGGGCGAGGTGCGGATCTGGCACTTCCTGGTGCTGGGCGCGGTCGACGGGGCGTGCGCCGCGTTCGGGGGACCGGCCCGCACGGTCGCGCTGCGCGGTGTCGTCCCGGCCGAACAGCTCCGCTCCGCGTACGCGCGTGAGGAAGCCCGTTCGCACGCGGCCAGGCTGATCGGCCCGTCGTTGGGCGGTGTGCTGTTCGGACTGGGGCGGGCGTTGCCGTTCGTGGTCGACGCCGTCACGTTCGTGGTCGCGGTGGTCTGCTCGGTGTTCGCCAAGGTGCCCCGCCACCCCGAGACGGGGGAGAAGACCGCGCGGGCGAGCATGTGGCGGGAGGCGGTCGAGGCCGTCGGATGGCTGTGGCGCCAACGGGGTCTGCGCGCGGCGACCGCCGCGGTGATGGCGATGAACCTGCTGGGCGGCGGGATCCTGATCCCGGTGATCGTGCTGGTCGGCGAACGCGGAGGCGGACCGGTCCTCACCGGAGCGGTGTTCGCGGGCATCGGCGTCGGGGGACTGGTCGGCGCGGTGCTGTCCGACCGGATCGGCGGCCTGCTGCCCGCCGGGCAGCTGGTCATCGCGATCCTCGTGGTCTTCGCCGGGTCGAACGCCGTGATGGCGCTCCCGGTCGCCGCGTGGTGGCCGATGGTCCCGCTCCTGGTCACCGCCGTGGTCACGCCCGCGCTCAACGTCGTGCTGAGCGTCGCGGTGTCCCGGCTGGTCCCGCACGACATGCTCGGCCGCCTCGACGCCGTGCTGACGGCGGCGGGCATGGGCCTCTCACCGCTGGCGCCCGTCCTCGGCGGCTTCCTGGCCGCGGCGCTGGGCGGCGCGGGCGCGGTGCTCGTGCTCGGCGCCGGGTTCGCGCTGACCGCCGTGGTGGCGGCGTCGAGCCGGGAGCTGCGCCGGTTCACCGACGACACGCCCGCCGCCCGGAACTGACCTGTGCGTTTCGGCGTGTAACGATCGCCGGTCGCTCTCTTGACACGGACACCCGCCGGGGCGCCAAATGGCCCGGATCTTGCTCGCCCGCGCACGACCCTCGGCATCGAGGAGGACACCGATGAGCGACGACGTAGGCACCCCACTGTCGGCCGACGAGAAGCGGCTCCACGAACTCGGATACGCCCAAGAGCTCTCCCGCACCATGTCCGGGTTCTCGAACTTCGCCGTGTCCTTCACGATCATCTCGATCCTGTCGGGGTGCCTGACCCTCTACGGGTTCGGGATGAACACCGGCGGCCCCGCGCTGATCGTCTGGGGCTGGCCGTTCGTCGGCCTGATGACGCTGCTCGTGGGCCTCGCGATGGCCGAGGTCTGCTCCAGCTTCCCGACCGCGGGCGGCCTGTACTACTGGGCGGCCAAGCTCGCGCCGAGCAACGGCGCGGCGTGGTCGTGGTTCACCGGCTGGTTCAACTTCCTCGGCCAGGTCGCCGTCACGGCGGGCATCGACTTCGGGGCCGCGTTCTTCATCAACGCCTTCCTCGACCTCCAGTTCGGCTTCGCCGCCACGCCCGCGCACACGATCCTGATCTTCGGGCTCGTGCTGGTGCTGCACGGCCTGCTGAACACCTTCGGCGTGAAACTGGTGTCCCTGCTCAACGACATCAGCGTGTGGTGGCACATCGTCGGCGTGCTGGTCATCGTCGGCGCGCTGGTGTTCATCCCGTCGGAGCACCAGTCCGCCTCGTACGTGTTCACCACGTTCGTCAACAACACCGGCTGGACGTCGCCGCTCTACGTCGGACTGCTCGGGTTGTTGTTGGCGCAGTACACGTTCACCGGCTACGACGCCTCGGCGCACATGACCGAGGAGACCCACGACGCGGCCCGCAGCGGCCCGCGCGGCATCGTGATGTCCATCGTGGTCTCGCTCATCGCGGGCTGGGTGCTGCTGGTCGGCATCACCTTCGCCATCCAGGACTACGACGGCGCGATCGGCAGCTCGACCGGCGTGCCGCCCGCGCAGATCTTCATCGACGCCCTCGGCGCGACCGGCGGCAAGCTGCTGCTCCTCGTCGCCATCGGCGCGCAGCTGTTCTGCGGCATGTCCTCGGTGACCGCGAACTCGCGGATGATCTACGCGTTCTCCCGCGACGGCGCGCTGCCCGCGTCGAAGTTCTGGCACAAGATCAACAAGCGCACCCGGACGCCCACGAACGCGATCTGGCTGGCCGCGGGCGGCGCGTTCGTCCTGGGCCTGCCGTACCTGTGGAACGCCACGGCCTACGCGGCGGTCACGTCGATCGCGGTGATCGGCCTCTACATCGCCTACGTCATGCCCACACTGCTGAGGCTGTTGCAGGGCGACAAGTTCCAACGCGGACCGTGGCACCTCGGCAGGTGGAGCAGGCCGATCGGCATCGTCGCGGTCGTGTGGGTCGTCTTCATCACGATCCTGTTCATGCTCCCGCAAGCCAGCCCGGTGACGGCGAAGAACTTCAACTACACGCCGATCGCCGTCCTCGTGGTGCTCGGCTTCGCGGGCATCTGGTGGCTGGCCTCGGCCCGGAAGTGGTTCACCGGCCCGAAGGTCCAGGGCACACCGGAGGAACTGGCGGCGATCGAACGGGACCTGGACTCGATCTGACGGTCCGCTGGTGACGGGCCGAGCCCTCTCGGCCCGTCACCAGCGGGGAACACCGGTCGTCAGCCCTCGACGCGGTGCTGCGCCCAGAAGGACGTCAGGTCCGTCGAGCCCGCCGCGGTCTGGGCGGCGGCCTTGAACTCCGCCGTCGTGGAGACCCCGTACCAGTGGGACTGGGCGTAGGTCTTCAGCAGGTTGGCCATGGCCGTGTCGCCGATGAGGCGGCGCAGGTCGTGCAGCGTGCACTTGCCGTAGTTGTAGACGACGCTGGAGTAGCGCGAGGAGTGCGCGTCCCAGTACGCCATCGAGTTGGTGAGCTTCTCCGCGCTCGACTGCCACGTGATGCCGCAGCCGCTGCCGGTGATGCCCTTGTACAGGTCCGTCGCGTAGTCGGTGAAGCTCTCGTCCAGCCACGGGGAGTTGTACTCGTCGTCGCCGACGATCCCGTAGAACCACTGGTGCGCCAGCTCGTGCGGCAGCGCGGTGGTGGACACCAGGTCCAGGACGAAACCGGGGTACTCCATGCCGCCGAACCAGAAGTTGTTGTCCAGCACGACGTCCATCTCCTGGTACGGGTAGTCGCCGAAGCGTCCCGAGTGGACGTCGAGCGCGTCCTTGGCCAGGGTCAGCATGGAGTTGGCGTCACCGCTGGAGATGCCGCTGACGCCGTACACGTTGACCTTGTAGCCCTTGGCCGACGTGCCGGAGATCTTCGAGAACGGGCCCGCGCCCCAGGCGAAGTCGCGTACCTTGGCGGCCGTCGCGTGGGTCGTGGTGGTCGACCCGCTGGTCGTCTCAGTCGACGTGCCGGTCGCGGGGGTGAGCAGCGACGTCGGGTGCACGAGCGTGACGTCGAAGTCGCTGATCAGCTGGTAGAACGACTCGCCGTTGTTGGTGTACGGGTCGAGGTGCCAGCCCGCGCCGTCGCGGACCGCCAGCACCGGCAGCGCGTTGCCGATCATGTTGTACGCGCCGTCGTGGCCGAACCGGTCGGCGCCGCTGGGGACGACGATCTTCAGGTCGAAGCCGATGGTCGCCGACTGGCCCTGTGCCAGCGGGCTCGGCAGGGTGATCTTCAACGCCGTGCAGTTCACGCTCAGCGCCGACGGCGTGCCGCCGGTGACGGCCGTGACCGTGATCGGTGTCGTCGGGCAGGTGCCGTGGTAGTTGTCCCACAGCCGCAGGTACACCTCGGGCAGCGCGGTCGCGGAGCCGTTGGTGAAGCTGACGGACTGGTGGCCGGTCCACGTGTCGCCCGCGGTGTTGGACGTCAGGCTCACCGTGTACGCGGGGTTGATCGGCGTCCGGGTGGTGTCCGGGGGAGTGGTGCCGCCGATGGTCCAGGTGAACGTGGTGGAGCCGCTGTTGTTCGCCGGGTCCTTGGCGGTGACGGTGACCGTCGAGGTGCCCGCCGCGGTCGGTGTCCCGGAGATCAGGCCGGTGCCCGAGGCGATGGCCAGCCCAGCGGGCAGGCCCGTCGCGCTGTAGGTGAGCGCGTCGCCCTGCGGGTCGGACGCCTGGACCTGCACCGACACCGGCGTGCCGACCTGGCCGCTCTGGTTGCCGGGGTTGGTGACCGACGGGTTCTGCGTGCCGCCGCCACCGCCCGCGGTGCTCAGTGCGACGTCGTCGAGCAGGAAGTTGGTCGCCAGCCCGGAGTCCTCGACGCCGGTGACCTTCAGCGTCACGGTCTGCCCGACGTACGCCGAGACGTCGACCGTCTTCTGGACGTACCCGGTGTTCTTGTCCAGGTTGGAGTAGCTCGCCACCGTGGCCGTGCCGACCTGCACGGTCAGCTTGTCGTACGCGACGGTGGTGGTCGTCTCCTTGGTGTCGACGTGCAGCCAGTAGCTCAACGACGCCGACGTGCACCCCGCTGGCAGGGTGACGGACTGGGACAGCGTGTCGGTGTGCGTCGTGCCGTACCCGTCGAGCCACGCGTCCTTGGTCCCGCCGTGCGCGGGTTCCGCGGTCGTCGCGGAGGAGATCACCCCCGAGGTCTGGGTCCACGGGGTCGTGCCGCTCTCGAAGCCGCCGTTGGCGATCACCTGGTCGCCGCACGCGGAGGCTTGGGCCTCCGTGGCGGTCAGGGTGACGCCCAACAGGCTGACGGCGAGGGCGAGCGCGGCAGGGAGCGCTCTACTTCTCATCGGATTTCCTTTCCCGGCCCACCGGAGGTGGTAGGGACAGGTTCACCGAGGTCAGGCCGCTGTTCAACGGCGGGTTTTTCACTGGGAACGAGTTTGCGGCAATTGTCTCGGTATAGCGGGAATCGTCCATTACCAGGGTTGGTGGAACTTCCCGCCGGAACGTGGAATAGGAGCCGGGGTCGCGCTGTCCACTGTGCGCCGCAACCCCGAACGAGCCTAGGAGCACGACCATGACCCTCCCCGACGAGCAGGTCGCCCTGTCCCGGCGCGGACTGCTGCGCGGCGCCACCCTCGGTGGCGCGGCCGTGGCCGCCGCCACGCTGCTGCCCACCGGGCTCGCCTCCGCGAGCGGGTACGGCGGTGGTGACGTCCGGCAGGTCCCCGGCGTCACCACCGTCATCGACACCTCCCACGCCGAGCACGACGTGTCGGTGTTGTTCAGCGACTACTTCCGCACCAAGAGCGCCAAGAACCCCGAAGGCCTCATGGCGTTCTTCGACCGCAGGTCCACCAACTACATCGACGCCATCCTCGGCTGGCCGTTCTACTCCTGGCAGGAACTGCACGACCTGTTCGCCACCTACATGCCGCAGTGGCCCGCGAACGGCACCTCCTCGCCGGTGCGGATCCTCGGCGACTCCTCCAGCGCCGTGGTGTTCTTCACCAACACCAAGGACCTGTTCGGACCGTCGGAGATGCGCGCGGCGGGCGTGGTGAACTTCAACCGCCAGGGCAAGATCACCCGCTGGGTCGACTACTGGGACGGCCGCCACTTCGGCACCGACAACCTGAACAAGTCCCGCCTGGCCGCCGACCAGTTCCCCAAGGACTTCAAGGAGTCCCTCTCCGGGGAGACCGCCGCCCGCGGCATCCGCGCCGTGTCGAACAGCCTGAACGCGGCGCTGCGCAACGGTGACGGCGCGGCGGCAGCGGGCCTGTTCGCGGGCGACGCCGTGTTCGAGGACATGCCCGCGCACGTGCAGATCCTCGGCCCGCGCAGCATCGGCGCGTACCTCACCAGCGCCGCCGGAGTGCTCCCGTACACCGGCAACGGCCTCGCGGTGCGCCACGTCGTGGGCAGCGGGCAGGGTGGCGGCTACGAGTGGACCGCCACCGGCAGGCCGGTGCCGCGGGGCCTCAACGCCCTGGAGCTGGACGCCCAGAGCAAGATCACCCGGCTCACCGCCGTGTGGGACGGGACCCTGGTCGACGACCAGGCGTTGGTGACCCTCGGCCAGAAGGCGATCGAGCGCTGACCGGCCGCGGCGGACGGGAGGAGCGCTCCCGTCCGCCGCCGGGTCACTCCGCCCCGGACCGGGCGAGCATCGCCTTCCTGAGCGCCTGCCTGCCGCGGTGCAGCCTGCTCATCACCGTGCCCGCCGGGATCCGTTCGGCGGCGGCGATCTCCTGGTAGGAGTACCCCTCGACGTCGGCGAGCACGACCACGCGCAGGTTGATCGCCGACAGGGACGCGAGCGCGTCCTTGAGCGCCTCGTCCGGCAGCGCCGCGAGCACCTCGTCGGCCGGGTCGCCGCCGACCGCCACCCCGGCCGGGTCGTCCGACCGGGAGTCCAGCCCCAGCACCTCGGGCCGTCGCCTGCGCCAGTGGTAGGCGTTGATGAAGGCGTTGGACAGGATCCGGTTCAGCCACGCCCGCAGGTGGTTGCCCTCGAAGCTGTCGCAGCTCTGGTGGGCCCTCAGGTACGTCTCCTGCACCAGGTCCTCGGCGTCCGCCGGGTTTCGCGTCATCCGCAGCGCGCTGGCCAGCAGGACTGGCCGGTAGTCCACCGCTTCCCGCACGTAGGTCGCCGTCGGCTCGTTTCTCACATGCCTCACCTCACCGCTGAGGACACCGCCGCGGTCCTCGCTATTCCATTGGCACACCTGATGGCACGAGTGAGCCACTCGGGTGCGTCACGTGTCCACGCGGTGACTTCCGGGTTACAGTCCGAGGTCGACTTCGGGTCATCGCGACGTCAGGGGTGGGTGCGTGAGGTACGTCGTCATCGGCGCGGGCGCGGTGGGTGGAGCGCTCGGCGGTCGTCTGTTCCAGCACGGCCACGAGGTCGTCCTGGTCGCCAGGGGAGCCCAGTACCGCGAACTGCGGGAGCACGGCCTGTCCCTGGAAACGCCCTCCGGCGTGCACCGGTTGCCGGTGCCGGTCGTGTGGCACCCGTCGAACCTCGACCTCCGCGCCGACGACGTCCTCGTGCTGGCGGTGAAGTCCCAGGACACGGCGGCCGCCGTGGACGCGTGGGAGTCCCAGCCGGTCGAGGGCGGCGGCACGGCGGGCACGCGGCTCCCGCTGGTGTGCGCGCAGAACGGCGTGGCGAACGAGCGGATCGCGCTGCGCGGGTTCCGCCGGGTGTACGCCCTGTGCGTCTCGCTGCCCGCGACGCACGTGCGGCCGGGCGCGGTCACGGCGTGGGGCTCCCCGGTGACCGGCGTGCTGCGCCTCGGCGTCTACCCGAGCGGCGTGGACGCCGTGTCGGAGGCGGTCGCGGCCGACCTGGCGGCATCGGCGTTCACGGCCGAGTCGGTGGCCGACGCGATGCGGTGGAAGCACGGCAAGCTGGTGGCGAACCTGGGCAACGCCGTCGAGGCGCTGTGCGGCGGCCAACCCGGCGTCGAGGACGTGTGGCGCGCGGCCCTGGCCGAGGGCGAGGCGGTGCTGACCGCGGCCGGGATCGCCCACGCCCCGGCGGCCGAGCTGTCCGGTGGGTTCGACGTCCGGCCGGTCGGCGGCGAGACGCGCGAGGGCGGGTCGACGTGGCAGAGCCTGGCCCGCGGGACCGGCTCGATCGAGACCGACTTCCTCAACGGCGAGATCGTGCTACTGGGCCGCGAGCACGGGATCGCGACGCCGGTGAACGAGGCGTTGCAGGTGCTGGCGCGGCGGTTCGCGGTCGAGCACCGGGAAGCCGGGTCGCTGCCCGCGCTCGACCTGCTGGACGCCGTCGGCCTCACGGCGTGAACCGCGCCTCCGGGCACGGCCTCCCGCCGTGCCCGGAGGTTTCCTAGCGCTTGACGGTGGTGGTCCGCGGCGAGGTGAACGCGAGCAGGCCTTCGAGGCCGCTCTCCGCGCCCACGCCCGACTGCTTGCGCCCGGCGAACGGGACCAGCGGCGACAGGTGCATCACCTCGTTGATCCACACCGTGCCCGCGTCGAGCCGGTCGCCGATCGCGCGCGCCGCGACCGGGTCCGCGGACCAGACCGACGCGCCCAACCCGAGGTCACCCGCGTTGGCACGGGCGACGACGTCGTCGACCTCGCGGTAGACCAGCAGCGGCAGCACCGGGCCGAACTGCTCCTCCTGGACGATCCGGGCGTCCTCCGGCGGATCGTCGACGATCGTCGGCTCGACGAAGAACCCCTTGCGCCCCATCGGTGAGCCGCCGGTGAGCACCGTGTGGCCGTGGTCCTCCGAGTCCTTCAGGAGGTCGAGGACGGCCTCGTACTGGCGGCGGTTGGACACCGGGCCGAGCCCGACGCCCTCCTGGGTGGGATCGCCCGTCCGGACCGTCGCCGCGTACGCGACCAGCGCGTCGCGGAACTCCGGGTAGACGTCCGCGTGGACGTAGACCCGCTTGGCCGCCAGGCAGATCTGGCCGGAGTTGGCGAACGCCGCCCAGAACAGCGCCTCGGCGACGGCGGCCACGTCGACGTCCGGCAGGACGATCGCCGGGTCGTTGCCGCCCAGTTCGAGGGTGACCGGCGTCAGCCGCGCGGCCGCGTTGGCCATCACCGCGCGGCCGGTCCGCGTCGACCCGGTGAAGCTGATCTGGTCGACGCCCCGGTGGGCGGTGATCCGCGCGCCGAGGTCGCCGGTGCCCGACACGACGTTCAGGACGCCCGCGGGCAGCACCCCGGCCAGCAGCGTCCCCAGCCGCAGCGCGGACAGCGGCGCGAGGTCGGACGGCTTGAGCACGACGGTGTTGCCCGCGAGCAGCGCCGGGCCGAGCTTGAACGACAGCTGCCCGAGCGGGTAGTTCCACGGGGTGATCGCGGCGACCACGCCCAGCGGGACGCGGCGGGTGGTGGACAGCCGGTCCGCGCCGTCCTCGTTGACGGTCTCCGGCAGCGTCAGCGCGGCCGTGGCGCGGAGCCAGTGGCTCAGCCCCGCCACCTCCGCGGCGGCCATCGCCAGGGGCTTGCCCTGCTCGGCGGTCACCAGCCGGTGCAGCTCGTCGGCGTTGGCGTCGACGACGTCCGCCATCGCGATCAGCGCGGCCTGGCGCTGGGCGAACGGCGTCGCCGCCCACGCGGGGAACGCCCCGTGGGCCGCTGCGACGGCGTCGTCGAGCTGCTCGTCGGTGCACTCCGGGGCACTGGCGAGGACGGTCTCGTCGCTCGGGTCGATCACGTCGAACGTGGTGGGACTGCCGACCGCGACCCCGTCGACGGTCATGGTGAACGTGCGCACTGCGACTCCTCCAGGACTGGTACCAGCCCAGCCTGCGGGGGCCGCCGCCCGCGAGGAAGGACGTGGCTTCCGGGGTGCGGCACACCCCGGTTCAGCCCTGGAGGGCCTTGAGCAGCAGCGTCCGGAGGGCGTCGAGGTCGGGCAGCAGCGCGTCGGCCTCGACGTACGGCCGGAACGGCGGGTTGTGGGTGCCCTCGTCCTCCACCAGGATCGCCGCGCCCGCGCCCGCCCGCCGTGCGCACAGGACGTCCCGGTCGAGGTTGTCGCCGACGTACCAGGCGGTTTCGACGGGGACGTCGAGCGCGGCGGCGGCCGCCTCGATCATGCCGGGGTGCGGCTTGCGGATGCCGATCTCGTCGCTGTAGACCTGCACGGCGAACCGCGCGCCCATCCCGTTGACCCGCAGGTGGTCGCGGTGGACCGCGCCGCACAGCGCGTTGCTGACGATGCCGACCGGCACGCGGTGCGCGTCGGCGACGTCGAGCAGTGCGGCCAGACCGGGCCGGAACGTCCGCTCCCGCGCCAGCTCGCCCATGCGCCTGCACAGCTCCGTCGCCTCCGCGGTGACCAGCGCCAACGCGGGCGCGGGCCAGTCCGCCGCGACGAAGTCCGCCCAGAACTGCCGGTGGGTCAGCTCCTTGGGCTCCCGCGGCCGGGACATCGCGTTCTTCCACCGCTTCTCGGCGTCCCGGCCGTAGCCGAGGTCGCGGCGGATCCGCTCCTCGTCCGGGGCGTCGAACCCGGCGAGGGCGAACCTGGCCCGGATCTCGGCCGCGAACTCCACGTCCCACCCCGGCCGCCGCGTGCCGGTCACCACGACGCCGCCGAAGTCCAGCAGCAGCGCCCGCGGCGCGACCAGTCCGTCGTCGATCATGTCGTCCAACCTCCGGGGGCAGGCGGCGCGATCACCGCGGTGATCACGATCCTGCCCCACGGAGGGAGGCGTCCGGGCGTCGTTGCCCGAACGGCTCAGCGGACGACGACCAGGTAGATGCCGAAGGCGACGATGGCGGCGCAGGCCAGGAAGCACAGGACCGTCGTCGCGGTCGCCGCGCCCGCGGGCCGGTTGTCGGCCAGCGCGGTCTCCCGCCGGTCCAGCGCGACGATGCCGAGCGAGAACAGCCCGACGGTGCCGACGCCCACGGTGAGGGCGACGACCAGGACCACTCCGAGTGCGCTCCAGTTCACGTGCACGGTGTACTCCTCGCTCAGACGGTGGCGGGCGCGGGGACGTCGTTGACGTTGTGGGCGCCGACCGGGTCGCGGCGCGAGGCCACGTAGCAGCCCGCCCCGATGGCGATCGCGACCAGCGCGACCACGATCGTCCCGACCGTGCCCTGCGAGGACAGCTCACCCGCCAGCGCGCCGACGACCGCGGCGGCGGGCAGGGTCAGCAGCCACGCGACGGCCATCCGGCCCGCCACGCTCCACCGCACCTCGGCCAGCCGCTTGCCGACGCCGGAGCCGATCACGCCGCCCGAGCAGACGTGCGTGGTGGACAGGGCGAACCCGAGCTGCGACGACGTGAGGATCACCGCGGCGGCGCTGGTCTCGGCGGCGAACCCCTGCGGGCTCTCGATGTCCGTGATGCCCTTGCCCATCGTGCGGATGATCCGCCAGCCGCCGAGGTACGTGCCGAGCGAGATGGCCGTGCCCGCGGTGATGATCACCCACAGCGGCGGCCGCGACCCGGCGGGCAGCGAGCCCGCGGTGATCAGCGTCAGGGTGATCACGCCCATCGTCTTCTGCGCGTCGTTCGTGCCGTGCGCCAACGACACCAGCGACGCCGAGGCGATCTGGCCGATGCGGAACCCGCGGGTCCGCGTGGACCCGGCCGCGCGGCGGGTGATCGTGTACGCGAGGTAGGTGGCGAGCCCGGCCACCAGCCCGGCGATCAGCGGCGAGGCGATCGCGGGGATGAGGATCTTCTCCACGACCGTGCCGAAGTGGACGGCGTCCGCGCCGGAGGCGACCCAGGTGGCGCCGATCAGGCCGCCGAACAGGGCGTGCGACGAGCTGGACGGCAGGCCCAGCAACCAGGTCGCGAGGTTCCACACGACCGCGCCCACGAGTCCGCCGAAGATGATGGCGGGACTGATCTTGCTCTCGTCGACGATCCCGCTGGAGATCGTCTTGGCCACCTCGATGGACAGGAACGCCCCCGCGAGGTTGAGCACCGCCGACATGCCCACCGCGACCTTGGGGCTCAGCGCCCCGGTCGCGATGGACGTCGCCATCGCGTTGGCGGTGTCGTGGAAGCCGTTGGTGAAGTCGAAAGCCAGGGCCGTGACCACGACCACCAGCACGATCAGCGAGACGTCCATGGTCTCCTCCTCCGTCTGGGCGGGGGTTGCCCCGAAGGTACGAGCCGAATCCGAACAACGGGTGAACAGCGGCTGGTCACTCGATTTCGGCGGGTGTGCGGCTGTTGTTCGGCTGGATGTCGATCGCCGGGAGGGCCGGGTCGACAGGCTGACCAGCGTTGTCGATTCGGGGAGGAACCGTTACATGCCAGACAAAACGCCCTCGGGTGGCGTCGGACGCCGCACCGTTCTCCAGGCCGCGTTCGCCGCTCCCGCCACGGCCGCGCTGCTCGGCGCGACGAGCGCGGAGGCGTCCGCGAGCCCGTCGCCGGGCCACGACGACGCCCGCTTCACGATCGCGGTCCTGCCGGACACCCAGTACCTGCTGGACGAGGGCGGCTCGGACCCGGAACCGGTCCGCCACACCCTGCGCGCGCTGCTGAAGCGACCGGACGTCGTGTTCCTCGCGCACCTCGGCGACGTGACCGAGCACGGCACCGACCGCGAGACGCGCACGGCGGACGCGGTGTTCCGCACGCTCGACGGCCGCCTGCCCTACAGCGTCCTGGCGGGCAACCACGACGTTCCGGGTGGGACGGACGACCAGCGCGGGCCGACGCCGTACTCGCGGACGTTCCCGCCGAGCAGGTTCGCCAGGATGAAGACCTACGGCGGCCACGACCCCAAGGGCTACAACAGCTTCCACGTCATCGAGGCGGGCGGCCGGAAGTGGCTGCTGCTGGCGTTGGACTGGCGCGTCTCGGACCAGGGCCTCGCGTGGGCGCAGCGCGTCATCGACGACCACCGGACGCTGCCCGCCATCCTCACCACCCACGACCTGGTGTCCGCCGACAACGGCCAGGCCGCGCTGTCCGCGCACGGGCAACGCCTGTGGGACGGCCTGATCCGCCGCAACGACCAGGTGTTCCTCACCCTCAACGGGCACTACTGGCCGCCGGGGCGCACCACCCTCGTCAACGACCACGGCAACCCGGTCCACCTGCACATCACCAACTACCAGGACCGCTACTACGGTGGCGCGGGCATGGTGCGCTACTACACCTTCGACCTCGCGCGCGGCGTGATCGACGTCGAGACCTCCTCACCGTGGCTGCTGACCCAGGGCGACACCGTCCCCGAGGTGGAGACGGCCCGGCTCACCGGCGACGCCGACCGGTTCTCCGTGGCCATCGACTTCCGGACCCGCTTCGCCGGATTCGCGCCCCCGGTCCTGCCGAAACCGCGGCCCGCGTCCGCCGTGCTGGTCAAGGACACCGTGGCGTACTGGCGGTTCGACACCGACGGCCTGCCCGTCGCGGGAGCCGACGGCCAGCCCGTGGCGCCCGGCAGCGTCGCCCGCGACCTGACCGGCCACGGCAACGACCTCACCGTCGTCCACCCGAACGCGACCGCGCCCGACCTGCTGACGTGGTCCGCCGAGCACCACGACACCCAGCCCGCCCACGCCAGCCTGCGCTTCGGCGGCGGCCGCGCCCCCGACCGCGCCGCGATCCTCCGCGCCGCGGACAACGCGCCGATCAACCGGCTGCGGTTCGAGTCCGGCTACACGATCGAGACCTACCTCAAACTGCCCGACCCGTTCGAGGGCGACCACGCGTTCATGGGCGTGCTGAGCTGGGAGGGCCGCAGCGGCGACGCGGGCAAGCACAGCGGCTGGTCCCCCGAAGAACCCACGTGCAGCCTGAACGTGTCGGGGGAGCGCTTCCTCCAGTTCGTCGTCTACCCCGTCCCCACCGACGCCGACCCGACCTCGTGGAGCCACGCCATCCCGGTGGGCCGGTGGACGCACGTGGCCGTGGTCAACGACGGGCGGCACACCACGATGTACGTCGACGGCGCGAAGATCTCCCGCAACGCCGCCGAGGAGTCGAAGGGCATCTCGACCCTGGGCAAGCCGTTCGTGATCGGCGCGACTCAGTTCGCCCTCCGCTACGGCCACGGGTTCTACGGCTGGATCGGCGACACCCGAATCGTGGCCCGCGCCCTGCGCCCGGACCAGTTCTTGACCGCGGTCCGCTAGTTCGACGGGTGGTCGGGGATCGAACTCCAAGTGAGTGGATCCCCGACCTTCCTCATGTTCAGCACCGCCCCGACTGCTCGCGATACGGTGCTCCGGACGAACCGCGCCGGCTCAAGAGGGCAGGGAGCTACCAGTGACTCTCCACCAGTTGGCGGACCGGGTGGTTCTCGCCGATCCGGCCGCGGTGCTCGTCGGAAGGGTCTTCGACCCCGACGTGGACGGACCGTGCCTGGTCGTCAGACGTGGCGACGACCTCGTCGACATCACCGCGTACGGCCCGACCTCCGCCGACATCCTGGCCCGGCCGGACGTCCTCGACGTCGCCCACCGTGCGCAGGGGCGGACCTGGAACCTCCGCGACGTCGTCCACACGACCATGTCCGGTGACCGGGGAACTACGCACCTGCTCGCCCCCTGCGACCTCCAGGTGATCAAAGCGGCGGGCGTGACCTTCGCAGGCAGCCTGATCGAGCGCGTCATCGAGGAACAGGCTGCGGGAGACGCCGCACGGGCGGACAGCATCCGAGCGTCCCTGCACGACATCGTGGGCACCGCCCTAGCCGTCACACCCGGCAGCCCCGAAGCCGCGGAGGTCAAACGGGCCTTGGTCGCCCAGGGCCTGTGGTCGCAGTACCTCGAAGTTGGCATCGGACCCGACCCGGAGATCTTCACCAAGGCCCCCGTCCTGTCGGCGGTGGGAGTCGGCGCCGACGTAGGCGTCCTCTCAGGATCCTCCTGGAACAACCCCGAACCCGAACTGGTCCTGGTCGCAGGCCCGGACGGCAACGCCGTCGGCGCCACCCTCGGCAACGACGTGAACCTGCGCGACTACGAAGGACGCAGCGCACTACTGCTGGGCAAGGCGAAGGACAACAACGCCTCCTGCGCGATCGGCCCGTTCATCCGCCTGTTCGACAAGGACTTCGGCCTGACCGACATCGCGAAAACGACCATCACCACACGCGTCACCGGCAACGACGGCTTCCAGACCGACCACGTAGGACACCTCACGACCATCAGCCGCCCACTACCCGACCTACTGGCAGCCACCTGCGGTCCCCACCACCAGTACCCCGACGGGTTCGTGCTGTTCACCGGAACCTCATTCGCCCCGGCGATGGACAGGGGCGAACAGGGCATGGGCTTCACCCACCACGACGGCGACATAGTTACCATCGAATCCCCCCACCTCGGCCTGCTGGCGAACACAGTGGTCAAGAGCGAACACGCCACCCCCTGGACCTCCGGAATCAGGACACTCATGCAAAACCTGGCCGCCCGCGGCCTCCTCGGCGCTCCGGCTGAGATCCGATGAGCCCGTGCGTCGTCCTCGATTCTCGAACCCGTGCGCGTTTAGCTGGGTCGTTGCGTGCTTGTCCCGTGGGTCTGCCCTTCTCGGCAGTGTCGAGCGAGCTCAACCCTGCAGTTGACGTAAACCCTCGTCGTCAAGGCGCAATGACAGGTCGCACATCGCCCAGTCGGTGAAACCGGTGCCCATGTGGGCACCCGACAAGTGCGGTGTCCGTCGCCGATCGACCGGCGACGATCTCCTCCATGCCCTGCCCGGACTCCGGCAGGGCGTGGAGGAGGTGTACCGGTGCAGGACATCCCGTGGCAGATCACCGTCCCCACCCCACCGCCGGGATCGTGGCTACCGCTGGCGACCGGCGCGATAGCGGTGCTGACGACGATCGTGACCGTGTTGCCACGGGTGGGGTGGACGCGGCGCGCGGTGTTCGGCCTGAACGTCGTCGGCACGTTGGCGCACGAGGCCGGGCACGCGGCGGCCGGGATCATCACCGGTGGCGGCGTGATCACCATCCGGGTGCACACCCCGCACTCGGGCGTCACCCATTCCTGGCACTACTCGCGGATCTCCGCCGTGGTGGTGAAGTTCGCCGGGTACGCCACCCCGCCGCTGGCGGGGTACGGAGCGGCGTCCCTGCTGGCACGGGGGCACGCGCCGATGGTGCTGGCCCTCACGGTCGCGGTCCTGGGGCTGGTCCTGATCGTCAGTCGGGGGGTGGTCACCGTGGCGAGCGTGCTCGCGGTCGGGTTGCTCGCATGGGTGGCAGCGGCGTTGTCCCCGCTGTGGGTGCAGCACTGGGTCGCCTACACCGAGACGTGGCTCCTGCTGTGCAGCGAGATCACCGGAGTGTGGTTCCTGGTGCACAACCGGATCCGAGGCGACGTCGGCAGCACGGACGACGCCGCGGGCCTGGCCCGCCTGACCGGTGTTCCCGGCGTGGTGTGGATCGCCGTGTGGACCGCGCTGATCGGGTGGACGCTGTGGCACGCCGTGCCCCTCCTGTGGCCCTGATGTGATTCGGCCGACTGAGTCCCTGAGTTGGCCACTTGAGCGTGAGAGTCGGCCAGCGTGACGCTCGCTGCCGCTGGTGCCGTTTCACCCGATCGAGTGGTCGCGTACGTGTTGCCTGCCATACGCCCTCAGCGCAAGGCAGTGTCGCAACACACCCAACCCTGTGAGGACCGCAATTTTGCGCGCACTGACCGATGACATTCCGTTCGGGCCCTTCGAAGGCGTGCCCATCCGGGCCTACACCACGCGGTCCAAGCAGGCGCGACTACATGTCGGCCCCGAGTGCTCGTCGCTGAAAGCGGGCAACGCCGTCGAAGTCTCGGTGCCCTTGACCGCCTCCACGGTGAAGCGGATGTGCACCGGATGCGCCAGGTCGGCCCTGTGGGCTCGACCCACGACATCGCTTGGAGTGTTCCTCGGAGACCTCATGGGCGTGGGAGTCCTCTACGAGCTGTCGAGTTACCTGCCGGAGGACCTGGCTGACGACCTCGATGGGCGCGACGTAACGCAGGCCGCCGAGCTGCTGCGCTCAGGCGAGTGGCCTCTGGACGAGGAGGACGAGACAGCCTGGAAGGCCCATGAAGAGGCGCGGTTCGTCAGAGACGAGTTGCTGTTGCCCTTCTGGCTGGGTGCCGTGGAAAGCTTGTACGCCGCGCACGAGGTGATCGGCCGATATCCGTGGTTGTCGGAGTGGGCGCGTTCCCACGTGGCACCCAAGGCGGCGTACGCCGAGGAACTCCGAGTCGCATTCGCCAGCACGATCGTCCCGGTGAACCTGGTCTACGCAGCTGCCGTGGCGCAACTCCCACAGCCGGAGTTGCCCGTCGACCGCGCCGAGTTCGCGGTCTTCGGAGATTCCCGTCGTGCACTGACCGACCTGTGGAGACGATGGCAGGGGAGTGTTTCCTCCCGGTGGACGCGCCTGGAAGAACCCACGTCGGCGGAGTGGCACATCTTGGACACCACGATGGGCAACAGGCGCAAGGGGCGCCCCGAGGCGGAACAAGCCCTGCGTGAACTGACCGGTCAGTGGATCGTCGAGGCTCGCACGGTCGGCAACGATCTACCCGATCGCTGGCTGATCGCCACGGTGCCGGTGCCCGAGGAGCGCCGCATCACCACGGCGGACCTGGTCGACCTGCTGCCGCGCTGGTACCTGGGTGTCCTGGCCACGCACACCGTCGCCGTCGACTGGTACTCCCGCACCGTGCTCCTCCGAGTTCCCGACCTCATCGGTCGAGTGCTGCTCGACGACAGCGTCCTGCGATGCGAAGAAATCGAACAGCCTCCTAACGATCCCAATGCCACCCTTCGCGATTGGAACGCTGGTCGCCGAGCTTCCGGTGCGCTGCGGCCGGGGATGCTGGACGACGGCCCCGTCGCCGACCGACGAACGATCAGCTCCGACCAGGCCAAGGTCCTCAGCGCGACCGACGCGGGCCATCAGCTCTACCTGGTCCAGTCATCGGCCGGAGTCGAGGTCGTCCACCTCGACGCGATCGCCGCCCGAGAAGACCCGGCCTGGCGGGGTGTCCTCCTGACCGGAGCGGACGACCTGCCCCGAGCCCTGATCGAGCCGTGGCTGGCGGAGATCACCTCGTGGGACGACGACAGCCGGTTCGACCCGCTGAGCACCCAGGACGGCGAACACCAACTCGCCCGCCTGAGCTACCGAGGCCCGCGGGAGATCGAGGCCAATCTGCGAGCCTTGGCCTTGGCACGCATCGCACCCGACCTGCGCACGATCAACACCCAGTACGGGCAATCCCTGAACTGGTCGGTGTTACGAGCGTTGCTGTCCCCTCACCAACTCGACCTCACCCCGTTCAAGCCACGACTGGAGCAGGAGCCACACCGCGGCTCAGGCCTCGACTTGCCCTTGGCCGTGCTCGCCCACGTGCAGCTGTACACGACCAACTACCGACCCGACTACTACGGCAAAGGGCACTCGCCCTACTGCAGCCACGCTCACCGACAAGACCGCCTCGACACGAGCTACGACCTGCTCTCGGTCGCGGAACTGCTCAGGCTCGAGAAAACGGACTGGTGCGGGAAGTGCGGCGGCTACGCCGTGCGCAGGCTCGACGACGTCCAACTGCGCTACTACCGATCGGCGCACCAACTGTTGTGGATCAGCGAACAACTCGATCGACGCCGCGAGCGCGACGACGTCGACGACCTGCACACCGAGTTGGACGACGTTGCGGACATCCGACTTCGCAGCGTCCGCGACTACGGCGTAGACGTGCAGGAGTGGCAGGAAGTGGTGCGTACGTTGCAACAACGGCTACGCAATCGTTCGCAGCGATGATCATCTTGTGCTCGATTTTCGATGACCTGGGATGGTGGCGATGCGTGCGGCAGATTTCTTCTTCGAGATCGAGCCGAGCTTCGACTTCGAGGGCGAGTTCATCCAGCCGGAGCTGAACGAGGACCTGGTCAAGACCTTGCGTGCAGGTCCGCTCGACGGGGTTGCCGACGAGTCAGCGGCCATCGGGCTGCTCGACATGGTGTACGACCAGTGAGTCCGCTGCGGCTGTGCCACGGCGCGAGGCGAATGCGAGCGGACGCCGCTCGTGGTCGCACTCGAGGTGGTCGGCCTGGACTCCGGACCGAAGCTCGCGTTGGCGTCCAAGGTGAACTCTGCTGTGGCTTTCCGCCTGTGTCGCCGCCAACGAGGTCCGGATCGGTGCCGAGGTCGTCGCGACTCCGGCTCCGAACCGAAGGACCCGGCGCGGACCGGTCGGCGTGAGCGACATCGTTGCCACACCGTGGAAACGCGCGAGCTGCCCCGTTCTGTTCGAGGTGTCGAGGCGGTCACGTGGTTTCGGTGGGCAGCAGGGTGTTCTCCAAGGCGTCCAGCGCCACTCGGATTCCGCCGATCGCGGCCGCCTCGTTCCGCAACGAGGACAGTGCCATCCTGGGGGGCTCCAGCGTGTAGGTGCGCAGTCGTTCCTGGAGCCTGTCCAGGAGCCAGGTGCCGGCCAGGGTGACGCCTCCGCTGAGCACGACGAGGTCGGGGTCGAGTACGAGCAGCAAGGGGGCCAGGCCCGCGGCGAAGCGGGTCACGACGTCTTCGGTGATGGCCATCGCCACGGGGTCGCCCGCTTTGGCGGCGCTGAGGACGGTGGTGGCTTGGACGGCCTGCGGATCTCCTCCGGCGAGGTCGAGGAGGGTGGCGCCGTCGGGGCGCAGCGCGGCCGCTCGTCCCAGCGCGGCGATCGCCGGTGCGCTGGCGTCCCGTTCGAACGCCCCGAGTTCCGTGGTGCGGTTCCTGCTGGTCGCGCTGCCGAAGCCGGTGACGAGGTGGCCGATCTCGCCCGCCGCTCCGGCCGCGCCGCGGTGCAGGCGCCCGCCGACGAGCAGGCCCGCGCCGATCCGGGTTCCCCAGTGGACGTAGGCGACG
Source organism: Umezawaea sp. NPDC059074 (assembly GCF_042738955.1). NCBI lineage: Bacteria > Bacillati > Actinomycetota > Actinomycetes > Pseudonocardiales > Pseudonocardiaceae > Umezawaea > Umezawaea sp. NPDC059074. The sequence goes on along the minus strand of NZ_JBHYHC010000056.1, from coordinate 16,606 downwards.
GTGGACGCCCCCTGTGCCGCGCCCTGCCAGGACTCTCCCAGTACCGCGAGGTTGACGTCGTTCTCGATGTGGACGTCGCAGCGCAGCCGGTCGCTGATGGTGCGGGTGAACAAGGCGAAGTCCTGGGGGACGGAGTGGTTCTGGCGCACGGACCGGCCGTCCGGTTTGACGATGCCGGGCAGGCCGATGACGACGGCCGCGAGCTTGGTGAGCGCGACCCCGCCTTCGCGCAGCAGTTCCTCGACGACCTCCGCGAGCTGGTCCGGTTGCTGCCGGGAGTCCTCGCCGGTGAGCGATCCGAGGTGGCGTCGGGTGATGACCTGGCCGCACAGGTCGGCGAGCACGACCACCGTGCGGCTGGGGCCGAGTTCGACGCCGACGACGACGTTGCGGCGTGCGCGGAAACTGACCGTTTGGGCGGGCCGACCGATAAGACCGTTCCCCCGGTGGGGTGACCCCGTGCCGCCGACGTGGTAGTCGATCAGCTCGGACTCGGCCAGGAACTCCAGCGCGTTGACGACCGTCGGCCGCGAGAGCCCGACGGCGCTCGCCAGTTCGGCGATGGTGAGGGGCCCGCTGGTCCGCAGGGCGCGCAGGATCGCCGTGGCGTTCATCCGCCGGAGCTCCGACGGTGAGTTGCCCCGCCTGTCGAGTGTTGCCATGTGGTGGGACCCCTTGACACTTGATCGGAACGTGGTTAGAAAGGAAACGTTCGTTAATAAGTCTTGCCTGGTGGGGACCTTATCGTAGTGAGTTCGCCGTGGTGAACTCGTCGCAGGTCGAGCAGTTGCGGACGAGTTCGCGAGCCGTGTCATGGGGGAGTGGTCGTAGTGGACGCTGCTCAGCGTCGGGCGGTGCAGCCCATGGCAGGGCCGGTGTTCGCCCGTGACCGGACCACGTGGACGCTGTACGTCCAACTGTCGGTGTTCGGCTACTTCCTCTACGGTTTCGGCCCGTCGGTCTCCCTCCTCGGACACGACAACGCGCTCAGCGACGGGGTCGCGGCCCTGCACGGCACGTCGTTCGCCATCGGCGCCGTCGCCGCAGGGCTCACCAGCGCGGTGGTGATCCGGCGTCTCGGTCGGACCCGCCTGCAAGCCCTGGCCCTGTTGTTGCTGGTGGTGGGCGCCTTCGTCTACTGCCTCGGGGTCTCGCTCGCCGCGACCCTGACCGGGGCGCTGGTGACGGGGTGCGCCGGGAACCTGGTGGTCAACGTCACCGCGGCGGCGTTGGCCGATCACCACGGCGCGCGCGCCACGACGGCGATCAGCGAGGCCAACGGCGTCAGCTCGACCGTCGGCGTGCTGGCCCCCTTCTCGCTCGGCCTCGCGACGCTGCTGGGCCTGGGCTGGCGGGTCGGCCTCCTGCTGGTGGTCCCGCTCGCGCTGATCACGGTGGTCTGGTCGCACAGGGTTCGGTTGGGGCCTGCGGCGCCGGTCGTCGTCGACCCCGACCGCGGCGCCTCGGCGAACGCGCTGCCGTCGGCGTACTGGTCGGCGTGGTGGCTCTTCCTGCTCTGCGCCGTCGTCGAGTTGAGCATGACCTTCTGGGCGTCGGAGCACCTGCGCCTGCACACGGGCATGTCGCAGCCGGTGGCCACCATGACCATCACCCTCATGCTGGTCGGCATCGCGGCCGGCCGCGGCGTCGGCGCGTGGCTGGCCCGCCGGATCACCGAGGACCGGCTCCTCCTCGGGAGCATTTCCCTGAACCTGGCGGGATTCGCCGCCTTCTGGTTCGCGTCTTCTCCTGTGGTGGCGGGTGTCGGGATGGCGTTGTGCGGGCTCGGCATAGCGATGCAGTTCCCGCTCACCGTTTCCCGAGCCATCGCCCGCTCCGGGGGGAAACCCGATCTCGCCCTGTCCCGCATCGCCATCAGCGAAGGTATCGCGGCCGCGTCCGGCCCGTTCCTGCTAGGCCTCCTCGCCGAACACGTGAGCATGCACTACGCCTTCCTCCTCGTGCCCGCGCTGCTCCTCGTGGCGGCGGTCCTCGTAGGACTGCACCACAAGCGCGTTTGAGTCAACGTCGACTCGCCCGTCCACGGTCGTTCGCCACGAATCGATCGTGCGCGTTCGTTGTCCCGGTGTTCCTTTCGACGTGACGTCTGGAGTCGCAGTGAACGTCTTGTCCGATTCTCCGTTGACCTGGGAAGTGTCGGCGAACATGGATGTGCGGTACGAAGTCCGCGAGTCGGTCGACCTGCTCGATCCCGCCAACCCGACGCTCTCCCGGCTGCCCGGCGGCGGAACCTCCCGAGGTCTCCGACTCGTCGTCGTCGACCGCAACGTCCACCACCTCTACGGAAACCGGATCATCGCCTACTTCGCGTCGACGGGGATCCCCATCAGCCTCGTCGTCATCGAGGGCGACGAGTACAACAAGACCATGGGGCAGGTCCTGCGCGTCATGAGCGCGCTCGACGACATCGGCACCAAGCGGATCAGCGACCCCCCGATCGCCATCGGCGGAGGTGTGCTGCTCGACGTCGTCGGGCTCGCCGCCAGCCTCTACCGCCGCGGCATTCCGCACATCCGCGTGCCCACCACCCTGCTCTCGCTCGTCGACACCAGCGTCGCGGCGAAGACCGGGGTCAACTTCCAGGGGTACCGCAACCGCATCGGCTCCTACAGCCCCGCGCCGGTGACCCTCATCGACCCGAGCTTCCTGGCCACGGTCCCGTCCCGGCAGATCTCCAACGGCGCGGGCGAGATCCTCAAGCTCGCGCTCATCAAGGACGCCGAGCTGTTCGAGATCCTCGAGGCCGAGGGCCCTCGGCTCATCGACGACAGCTTCCAAGGTCCGGGAGCGGCCCGCAGCGCCATCCGCCGCGCGATCGCCGGCATGATCGACGAGCTTCGCGGCAACCTGTGGGAGAAGGACCTCGAACGCGTCGTCGACTACGGCCACTCCTTCAGCCCGCTGGTCGAGATGACCTACGTCACCGAACTCCTCCACGGAGAGGCCGTCACGCTCGACTGCCTGTTCAGCGCGGTGCTGGCCGCGGGACGCGGCTACCTCGGCGAGGACGACCTCCTGCGCGCCGTCCTCACGGCGCAACGCCTCAACCTGCCGACCTGGCACCGGGGGTTCGGTGACGTCGCCCTGCTCCAGCGCGCACTGGCCGACACCGTGCTGCACCGCGACGGGCGGCAGAACCTCCCCCTCATGACCGGGATCGGCCGGTCGACCTTCGTCAACGACGTCACCGCGGACGAGATCGCCCTCGCCGCCGCGCACCTGGAACGGCTCTCCGAGCGCACGACCCCGCGGGTCGAGGTCTGACGGCGGTGAACGACCTGCCTCGACCGACCCGCGACCTCCCCACCGACCTGGCGGGCCACACCCTCCTGATCACCGGGGGCAACGCCGGGATCGGGCGGACCACCGCCATCGCGGCCGCGGCGTGCGGCATGAACGTCGTCGTCGCCGCCCGCAGGAAACGCGAGGGCGACGCCGTCGTCGACCACATCCGGGAGGCGGGCGGCCACGCCGTCTTCGTCTCCACCGACGTCTCCTCCTCCGCCGACGTCCAGCGCGCCGTCGACACCGCCGTCAGCACGTACGGCAGGCTCGACTGCGCCTTCAACAACGCCGGGACCTCCGCTCCCGGAACCATCGCCGACCTCGACGAGGACACGTTCGACCACGCCTTCGCCGTCAACGTCCGAGGCACCTGGTTGTCCATGAAGCACGAGATCAGGCACATGCTCGCGGTCGGCCGCGGCGTCATCGTCAACAACACCTCCGTGCACGGGTTCCGCCCGGTCTTCCCCGGCGTGTCCGCCTACGCCGCGGCCAAGCACGCCGCGGTGTCGCTCACGCGCTCCGGCGCGCTGGAGTACGCCGGGGCGGGGATCCGCGTCAACGCGGTCGCGCCGGGGCCCATCGCCACGGACATGTACCTCGACTCGGTCGCCACCGGGTCGGGCGCGGCCCAGTGGCCACGCCTGATCCCCGCGGGCCGCGTCGGAGAGCCCAGCGAGGTCGCCGCGCTCGTGCTCTTCCTGCTCTCCGGTGCCGCGTCCTACCTCAACGGTCAGGTCATCGGCATCGACGGGGGATTCCTCGCCAGCTGAGTCCACTCGATCCCAGGAGTGACCATGCGCCACGGCGCGCACCACGACTACGTCATCATCGGATCCGGCATCGCCGGATGCGTCATGGCCAACCGCCTCTCCCAGGACCCCGACACCTCGGTCCTGCTCCTCGAAGCGGGCCCCGACGTCGGCGCCGACCCTCGGGTCGCGACCCCGGCACGCTGGCCCGAACTGCTGCTCAGCGAGTACGACTGGGCCTACCGCACGGTGCCGCAGACCCACTTGAACGGCAGGCGGATCAACTGGCCGCGCGGGCGCGCCGTCGGCGGGTCCACCGCCCTGCACGCCATGGTCTACATCCGCGGCCACGCCACCGACTTCGACGCCTGGGCCCGGTTCGGCGGCGACGACTGGACCTACGACCGGCTGCTGCCGTGGTTCGAGCGCGCCGAGGACGAGACCGCCGTCCACGGCTCCCTTTCCGTGCGCGAGCAGGACACCCCGCACCCCCTGGCCGAGGCGTTCGTCGAAGCCGGGGAACAACTCGGCTTCCCGCGCAACCGCGACTTCAACGGGACCCGGCAGCACGGCGTCGGGTTCTACCGGGTCATGCAACGCCACGGCCTCCGGTGCAGCGCCGCCGACGCCTACCTCGCCCCGGCCGCGCACCGGCCCAACCTGACGATCCTGCCGGGCACCAAGGTCTCGACCATCCTGCTCGAGTCCGGCCGGGCGACCGGTGTCCGCGTCTGGCACTCCGGAACCACGCTCGACATCCACGCCGCGCGCGAGGTCGTCCTGTGCGCCGGGACCATCGAGTCGCCGCACCTGCTCATGCTCTCCGGCATCGGGCCCGCCGACCACCTGCGCCGGGTCGGCGTCTTCCCGCGGGTCGACCTCCCCGGCGTCGGGGCCAACCTGCACGACCACGTCCAGGTCTCGGTCAGCCTCGCCTGCCGGGACACCTTCCCCATCGCGGCGTCCTCCAACCTCGGGGAGGCCGGCGGGTTCCTCAGCACCGCGGGCGACGACTCGCCGCCGGACGTCCAGCTGTCGTTCGCCCCGATGCGCAACCTCAACGCGGGGACCGACTTCGGCAACGGCCTCACCATCGGACCCGCCGTGACCAGGCCCGTCAGCCGCGGCAGGCTCACCCTCACCTCCGCCGACCCGTGGACGGCTCCGGCGATCGATCCCGGCTACCTGACCCGGCCGGAGGACCTCCGAACCCTCGTCGACGGCGTCACGGTCGCGCTCGCCCTCGCCCGCACACCGGCGCTGAGCGCCCACATCGACGGCGACGGCGGGTGGGACGACCGCACGGACCTGGAGGAGTTCTGCCGGAACAACGCCGAGACCCAGTTCCACCCCGTGGGCACCTGCCGGCTCGGCACCGACGACAACGCCGTGGTGGACCCGTCCCTGCGGGTGCGCGGCGTCGACGGCCTGCGCGTCGTCGACGCCTCGGTCATCCCCGCCGTCACCACGGGCAACATCTCCGCGCCGGTGTTCGCGCTCGCCGAGAAGATCGCCGCGCAGATCACCGGCAGCACCAGGACGACCGCGGCCATCGCTTGACCGCGGGGCACCACCACCGAGGAAGCAGGAGCTACGCGTGCAGGACCTACCAGCACTTCTCGCCACGGTCGACGCCGTCCTCTTCGACTGGGACGGCACCCTGGCCGACACCCACGCCGCCCACTACCACTCCCTGTCGGAAACGCTGGCGCCCCACGGGATAACGGTCGACCAGGACTGGTTCACGACCGCGACCGGGATGTCGACGGTGGATTCCATCGAATGGCTCTCGCACACCCAGGGAATTCCCCTGGACGATCGTCTCGCGGAGCTGGTCGAGGAGTGCGAGACGCGCTACCTCTCCCACCTCGACGTCGTCAGTGAAATCACCTGGGTCGCCGACATCGCCAAGTACTGCCACGGCAGGATCCCGATCGCGGTGGCATCGGGCGGCTGCGCGAACAGCATCCGGCAAACCATGAAGCACCTGCGCCTCGACCCCTACTTCGACACGCTCGTGTCACGCGAGGACGTCGAACGCGGCAAGCCCGCGCCGGACATCTTCGAGCTCGCGGCGGAGCGCCTCGGAGTCACCCCCCAGCGATGCCTCGTCATCGAGGACAGCGACGCCGGGATCGAAGCGGCCCACCGGGTCGGGGCGTCCGTACTGGACGTCCGCGACGGTCGACCGACACCCTGAGAACGGAGAAGAACCATGCCTGGTCCCGGTTACTCATTTCTGGGCGAGGAAGAACGCGTCAACGTGGAGAAGGTGCTGCGCAGCTGGGACCTCACGCGCTACGCCTACGACAAACCGGAGTGGACCTCCTACGTCCACCAGTTCGAACTGGACACCCAGAAGACCTTCGGCGCCGCCCACTCCATCGCGGTCAACAGCGGCACGTCGGCCTTGCTGACCGGCCTCGCGGCGCTCGGCGTCGGCCCCGGCGACGAGGTGATCGTCCCCGGCTACACCTTCGTCGCCTCCATCGGCAGCATCATCTACAGCGGGGCCACCCCCGTGCTGGCCGAGGTCGACGACTCGCTGACCCTCGACCCCGTCGACGTCGAGGCGAAGATCACCCCCAACACGCGGGCGATCATGGCCGTGCACATGCTCGGCGCGCCCTGCGACCTCGCCGCCCTCCGCGACGTCGCCGACCGGCACGGCCTGGCGCTGATCGAGGACGTGGCACAGGCGTGCGGAGCGTCCTATCGGGGACGCAGGCTGGGCACCCACGGTGAGGTGGGCGCCTTCTCCCTCAACCCGTTCAAGGTCATCACCAGTGGCGAGGGCGGCTTCGTCCTCACCGACGACGCACACCTCTACCAGCGGGGGTACTCCTTTCAAGACCAAGGCTGGTTCCCGCTGCGCACCGACACCGGTGAAGGCGACGTGCTGTTCGGCCTGAACCTGCGCATGCCCGAACTCAGCGGCGCGGTCGCCTGCGCCCAACTCGCGAAACTGGACGCCGTCCTCAACGCGGCACGCAGGGTCAAGGCCGAACTGGCCGGAGCGATCCCGCTGCCCGACGGCGTCCACCGGCGAACGCTGCACGACGCCAAGGGCGAGTGCGGCACCTTGCTGGTCTACGTCTTCGACCGCGCGGCCGACGCGGCGGCGGTCGCCGCAGCCCTGGGGACGAAGACGATGCGCGAATCCGGTCGGCACTACTACGCCAACATGCCCCAGTTGGCAGCACTCGCGGCGGGCGAGACGAAGGTCAGCCCGTTTCGCCGCGCGGGCACCGAGCAGAAGCACGACTACCGACCGGGGAGCCTGCCCCGCACCGACGACGTCCTGTCACGAGCGGTCGGGATCTCCGTCGGTGTCTCGGATCGGTACCTGGGAGCCGGGTTCGGGGTGACGGTCCAATCCGACCAGCCTGAGATCGCGCGCGTCGCGGCGCAGGCATCGGCCACGTTCACCGCGATTCTCGGCTGACGATCCGGGTGAGTCGGTGCGCGCCACCGACTCACCCGGACCCGGACCGGCGGATGACGTGACCCTTGAACCCAGGGCAGTGAGCTTCGGCCTTTCGGTGCGGTGTGGACGTTCAGAGGTTCTGGCCGCCCGAGACCTCGATGTCCTGGCCGGTGATCCAGCGGCCTTCCTCCGACACCAGCGTGGCGATCACCATGCCGATGTCGTCGGGCTCGCCGATGCGGCCCAGGGCGAACGCCTTCGCTAGCTCCGGCACGATCTCCGGGTGGCGTTCCACGACGTTGTCGGCGAAGCGCGTGTGGGTCGCCCCCGGCGCGACGGCGTTGACGCGGATGCCGCGAGGGCTGAGTTCCTTGGCCAGGTAGCGGGTCAGCACGGACATCGCGCCCTTCAACGACGCGTAGACCGACCAGCCGGGGCCCGTCACGTGGCCGCGGGTGGCGTTGCTCGTGACGTTCACGATCGTTCCGCCGTCGGCGAGCACGGGCAGCAACTCCTGGGTGAGGAAGAACGGCCCCTTGAAGAGGTCTTCCGTGAGGGAGTCGAAGACCTTCTCCGTCGTCTGGCCAAGGGGCGTGACGATGCCGACGCCCGCGTTGTTGACGAGGTGGTCGAACGAGTCGCGGTGCCACGTGGTGGCGAGCGCCTCTTCAAGTTCTGCGCGGAAGCCGGAGAAATCCGCGGTCCCGCTGAGGCTGAGCCGCAGGGCGACGGCCGTGCCGCCCACGCCGTGGACCTCGGAGACGGTCTCCTCGACGCCCTTCCGGTTCGAGTTGTAGGTCGCGACGACCCCGATGCCGCGCTTGGCGAGCTGGATGGCGGCGCTCCGGCCGATTCCGGAGCTCGCACCCGTGACGACAGCGATGTTCATGGTGGGTCTTCTCCCGGATAGCGGATGATCGAACTCCTCGAGCGTCGTCGTGAGCGGGGACCGCAGCAAGAGCCGTGTCGTTGGTACGCCTGGGAAGGGTGCCACTGGCAAGGGCAGGATCCGCGACGGGCGGTTGGGCATACTGGAGGACATGGGCCGGCAGCGAGCGGAACTCGGCGATTTTCTGCGCACCCGACGTGATCGGATGCGGCCGGAGGACGCCGGGCTGCCCGGGTACAGCGGACGTCGCCGCGTGCCGGGGCTGCGGCGGGAGGAACTCGCGGTGCTCGCGAAGGTGTCCGTCGCGTACTACACGCGGCTGGAGCAGGGCGAGGCGGGCAACGTGTCGGTGGACGTGCTCGAGTCGCTCGCCCGAGCACTACGGCTCACGGACTCGGAACGCGAGCACCTGCTTCGCCTCGCCGGCCCCACCCGAGCACGGCCGACCGCGATCCCGCCGAGCAGCCGCCGGATCGTCCCTTCGCTCCAGCGGTTGCTCGACGGCGTCAACGACATCCCGGCCTACGTGTGCGGAAGGGGTGCCGAGATCCTCGCGTGGAACCCGATGGCCGCCGCGCTGTTCGGCGACTGGGCACGACTGCCGCGGTCGGACCGCAACTGGGCGCGCATGATCTTCCTGCATCCCGGCTACCGCGACCTCTTCGTCGAGTGGGAGCAGAAGCAGCGGGACGCCGTGGCCGCACTCCGGCTGGAGGCGGGCCGCCACCCCGACGACAAGCCGATGTCCGACCTGATCGGCGAGCTCTTGGTGAAGAACGACGTCTTCCGCCGGCTCTGGGCGACCCACGACGTGAAGGAGAAGCGCAACGGGATCCAACTCCTGCGCCATCCGCTCGTCGGCGACCTGGTGCTCAACTACGACGCTTTCAGGGCCGCGGAGAACGAGGAGCAATCACTCGTGACCTACTACGCCGAGCCGGGGGCTCCCTCGGCGGACGCGCTGTCGCTCCTGGCCAGCCTGCACGCCGAGGCGTTGCCCTCAACGGCGAGGCCGATGCCGAAAACGTGACGACAGCAGCGGACCGAGCCGTTCAGGCGGAGGAGCGCTTCGCGCCGGGGCGCGTCGTGTCGCCGAGGTGGGTGCGGAGGGCTTCGCACTGCTCGTCCACCGCCTGTGGTCCGTTGCCGGTCAGCACTCGCGCGTCGGGTTCCCAGACCACCTTGACCGCGCCGGGGTTGGGTACCGCGATCTCGACCTTGAAGCCCGCGTCGACAAGGGCCTCGTCGACGTAGTAGGTGACGCGGGTTCGCAGTCCCGGGAACTTGAGGAACCCGAACCGGGAGAACCCCACCTCCCCGTACTTGGGGACGGTCGTGAGCCGGATGCCTGCGAACGGGTGGTCCGAGGTGGTGCGGACACCGCCGTCGGCGTCGACCCGGTACTTCGCGGAGGCCATTGCGATGGGACCGTGGCAGATCAGGGAGATCAGCACTCCGTGCTCGTGCAGCGTGTTCAGCAGTTCGCCCATCCAGGGGTCGTCCACGAAGTCGACCATCGGGGCGTGCCCGCCGGGGAGGTGGACGAAGTCGAACTCGCCGAGGTCGAACTCGTCGGCCGGGTCGCGGTGCCTGGCCATGATCCGCGGGATCGACTGGTACTCGTGTCGTGGCAGCGCGGCGAACGCCGCCACCACGTCGTCGCGCAGCGCCACCGCCTCCTTGTCGGTGCGGGGGAGCGGGGCGGAGACCGGGATGTTGCCGAGGTACCGGTAGGCCAGATCCAGTTCGGCCGCCCTGCGCGCCACCAGGTCGGGCCTGCGCGCCCGGTAGGTGTCGACGTCGAACCGGAACGCCCCTTCCACGGTGGTCCTGGCCGTGGCCGAGAGCAGTCGGCCGGTGGCGTGCCAGGGCAGCGCCAGACCGTTGACGTCCAACTGCGGCACCTCGCCGTCCGGGGTGACGAAGGTGAAGTCGTGGTCGTCGCCGAACTCCTCGAGCACCTGTCCGAGTTCGCACAGGAAGAAGCCGGTCGGGATTCCGGGGTGCCCGGTGGGTTCGGCCAGGGGAAGGACCTTGGCGGACGACAGGACGATCAGGGCTTTCCGACGTTGTCGGGACATGGGGGAGCGACCTTTGCGGGTGGGGGAGCGGGGTGTCGGGAACGTCAGGCGGCGGGCATCCTCGTCAGGCTCCTGGACAGCGAGTCGAAGGTGCGGGTGGGCAGGACCCGGCTGAGGAAGATCAGCGGTCGCGCGCCGAAGCCGACCTGGTAGCGGGCCTTGGGGCGACGGGCCGTCAGCGCGCGCACGACCGCCTTGGCGATCACCGAGGGTTCGGAGGTCAGGCGGGAGTCGGGCTGGGAACTGCTCTCGAGGCTGGTCGCCACGGCGGCCGCCTGCGGCGCGTAGGCGCCCGATCCCGAGGTCTGGAGCAGCTTGCTCGCCGCGACCGCGCCCCACTCGGTGCGGATGGAGCCGGGCTCGACCAGCACGACCTTGATGCCGCGCGGTTCCACTTCCAGGCGGAGCGCGTCGCTGAGGCCTTCGACGGCGAACTTGCTGGCGTGGTACCAGGATCCCAGCGGCGTGGCGAAGCGGCCGCCCATGGAGCTGATGTTGACGATCGTCCCGTTCCGCTGGGCGCGCATGTGGGGGAGGACGAGCTGGGTGAGCCGGGCCAGGCCGAACAGGTTCACCTCGATCTGGGCGCGTCCCTCGGATAGCGGAACGTCCTCCAGCGCGCCGTAGGAGCCGTAGCCCGCGTTGTTCACCAGGGCGTCGATGCGGCCCTCGCGGCGCACGATGTCGGCGATGCCGGTGGCCATTGACTCGTCGTCGGTCACGTCCATCGCCATGACGTGGATCCCCGCGGCGGCCAGCGACGCCATCTTCTCCGTGCGGCGCGCCGCCGCGTACACGGTCCAGCCCGCCGTGCGCAGCGCCGTAGCCGTGGACTCGCCGATCCCGGACGATCCGCCGGTCACCAGTGCCACCTTCGCGGTCATCATGTCCTCCTATTAAAGACTGTCGGTCTGTTGGGGTCAACCGTAAGAGACTGTCGGTTCTTTGTCAACAGACCCTCGGTCTGTAAACTGGGGGCATGACGAGAATCCGGACCACGGAGGCCACTCGGTTCCAGCGCGCTCGCAGCGAGGAACAACGCGCTGAGCGGCGGCGGAGCATCCTGACCGCGGCCGCGGCGATGCTGGACGAGATGCCGGTGGCGGCCGTGACCCTCAACGAACTGGCCCGTCGGGTCGGCTTGGCCAAGTCCAACGTCATGCGCTACTTCGAGTCCCGCGAGGCCGTGCTGCTCGACCTCCTCGACACCGCCGCGGCCGACTTCCTGGTGGAGTTGACCGAGGCGCTGCCCGCGCACCTCGACCAGGCGGCCACCGCGTCCCGCAGGGCCCACGAGACCGCGGCGGTCCTGGCGACGTCGTTGGCGGCGCGCCCGGTGCTGTGCGAGCTGATCAGCACTCAAGCGGGCGTGCTGGAGCACAACATCTCCACCGACGTGGCGCTGAAGTACAAGCGCGGCGCCCGCGACAGCCTGGTCGGGCTCGCCGCCCTGCTCGGGCGGGTGCTGCCGGAACTCGGGGAAGAAGCCGCCGTCAAGGCCTCGATGACGACGATCGTCCTCGTCGGCGCGCTGTGGGTGCACAGCCGGCCCGCACCGGCGGTCCTGGCCGCCTACGACGAGGACCCGACCCTCGCCTTCATGCACCCGCCCTTCGAGGCGACGCTGGAGAGCCTGATCGAGACGCTGCTCATCGGACTGATGGCCGAGCGCCTCGACGACTGATCGTCCCGGCGGGCCCGAACCGTTGCGGTGGCCGGCGCGGGCTTCGAGGAAGTCCGTCTCGTGTCGCGCGCCCGAGGTGGTTTCGTCGAGGTTTTCGGTGAGCTACCGAAACATCGCGGGTTTTCGGCTGCCTGGACGAACGATTCGTTGACACCACCACGGGAACGTCGGGACTCTGCATCCCGGCGAACAGGGAGGTTCCCGCGGTGAAAAGTCGACGTCTCGCACTCGTTCTCGGCCTCGCCGCGGTGGTCGTATTCGCGCCGCCGTCCGCCGTCGCGGCGACCGGCGGCACCCCGGTGAGCCAGGAGACCGCCCTGTACCCGAAGGCGGTCCGGCTTTCGCACAGCGGCACCGCCAACGGTCGGATCCTGCTCACCGCCACCGGCTTCCCCGCGGGAGGGCCAGCCGGCGCGATCAGCGAGAGCGTCGACGGCGGGACCACCTACCGCCGGGTCGGGGCCGTGGTCGACGAGGCCGCGCGGACCGGGTTGTGCTGCACGACGTTGTTCGAACTGCCGCAACGGATCGGCGCGCTGGAGCCGGGCACGCTGCTGTGGGCGGGCAGCACCGGGCAGGACGGCTCCGACCGGCGGATGGCGTTGCGGGTGTGGCGCAGCACCGACGTGGGGCGCACGTGGAGCCTGCTGTCCACGGCGGTGCGGGCGTCCGGCACCAGTGGGTTGTGGGAGCCCGAGTTCTCCGTGGACGCGGCCGGTCGCCTGGTGCTGCACTACGCCGACGAGGGCCAGCCCGGCCGAAGCCAAGTACTGGCCAGGGTTGTCAGCGCGGACGGCGTCACGTGGACGCAGCGCACCACGACCGTCGCGGGCACCGCTGCCGGACATCGGCCGGGAATGCCGTCGGTGCGCCGCCTGCCGGGCGGCGCTTACCTGATGGCGTACGAGGTGTGCGGGTTCGGTGGCCAGTTCGACTGCGCCGTCCGCCACCGCACCTCGCCCGACGGCTGGTCGTGGGGCGACCCGGCGGACCTCGGTCCGGTGGCGCGCACCGGTGACGGGCGCTACCTCGTCGCCACGCCGACCCTCGCGGTGACCTCGTCGGGTCGCGTTCTGCTTGCCGGGCAACGGGTTCTGCGTGCCGACGGCACGACCGCTCCCACCAACGGACTCGTCCTGTTCACCGCCGGACCCGCGCTGGACGCGTGGGGCACCCTGCCCGCCCCGGTCGGTGTCGCGGGAGCCAGACCGGGCGTGTGCCCCAACTACAGCCCCGCCCTGGTCCCGCTGGACGGCGACCGGATAGCGCAGGTGACCACGGACGCCGGCGCGGACGGGGTGTGCCGCGCCTACGCCGGGGCCGCTGTCCTGCCGCCAGCGGCCGAGCGGACCACCGCCCTGATCGCCGTGGGCGGCACCTGCGTGGACGCCGCGGCGGGCGGCGGGCACAACGGTGACGCGGCCCAGCTCTGGACCTGCAACGGTGCGCCGGTGCAGCGCTGGACCTGGCGGCCGGACGGCTCGCTCGTGGTCAACGGCCGCTGCCTCGACGTGCCCAACGGCGTGACCGCCGCCGGGACCCCGTTGCAGATCTGGGACTGCAACGGCCTGCCGCCGCAGCACTGGCTGCACCGCACGGACGGCACCCTGCTCAACCCGTTGTCCGGCCGCTGCCTGGACTCCCCGAACGGCGCGACCGCCAACGGCACCCGACTGCGGTTGTGGGACTGCAACGGTTCCGCCGCCCAACGCCTGACCCCTGCCTGAACGGAGCACGAAACCCCGTGATCACCTCCCTGCTCGGACGCGTCGCCACCGTCGCGTCCGCCCTGCTGGTCGCCCTGGCCGCGTTCGCCGTGCCCGCGACCGCCGCGCCACGCCCCGCCGTGGCCCTCCGGTTCCTGATGATCGTCAAACCGGTGTCCACCGCACCCGGCTGGGGCGGACAGCTCTCGCAGTCCCAGGTGGACGCCGCGCGCAACGCCTTCCTCACCACGTGGCCGCGCATGGTCGACGACCTCACCGGTGGCTCGGTCTTCCTCCAGACCTCCGTGCAGGTCTCGCCCGACCCGCTGACCAGCACCAGCCCCGAAGGCATCATCCGCCCCGACGACGTGCGCGGCGACGTCTCCCGCTGGCTGCACAACGGCGAGTGGGACGGCGTCCTGATGTACGGCGCCTTCCGCTCGCACGCCTACTGGACGCTCGGCGACACCGGCCCGTTCAACACCGGCTGGAGCAGCGTCAACGCCCGCGACGACCTCGGCTACAACCAGGACGCGCTCGCCGGGTGGACGCACGAGGCGCTGCACGGCCTGTCCCAGCTCTACTTCCGCCAACTCGGCACCGGACGCGCCCCGCAGTGCGCGGACGACCCGAGCCGCACCGACGGCGTGCACTGCGCGGGCGCCTACGGCTACACCGAGAACTCCGGCGGTCTGCCGTACTGGACCGGCTGGTACCGCGACTTCCTCACCGGCCGCGTGGCCAACGGGTCCATCGGCCTTGGCCAACCCGCGTGGTCGCGCGGCAACCGCCGGGAGAACGTCCTCCGCCTCCCCGCGGGCTCCACGATCCCGCGCGCTCTCGGCGGTGTCCGCAACGCCCTGGGCCGCTGCCTCGACGTCGCCGCGGGCGGACAGGTCAACGCCTCGGCCGTGCAGCTGTGGGACTGCAACACCGCCCCCGTGCAGAAGTGGGCGCTGGAGACCGACGGCTCCGTCCGGTCCATGGGTCGCTGCCTCGACGTCCCCGGTGGACAGACCGCCAACGGCACCCAACTCCGCGTGTGGGACTGCAACGGCACGCCGTTCCAGCAGTGGGTCCAGCGCTCCGACGGCACGCTGCTCAACCCGAACTCGGGCCGCTGCCTGGACGTCCCCGGCGGGCAGGGCGGCAACGGGACGCGGTTGCAGGTCTGGGACTGCAACACCGCCCCCAACCAGCGCTGGTCCTTCGGTCTCTGACAGGCAAGGCACTCTCGAACCAACGTGGAAGAGGTCTGACGTGGGCGGATGGAAGAGCATGGCGACGGCGCTGCTGGTCGTCGGCGGTCTGGTGGTGGCCCCGGCACCGGCGGGGGCGGCGACCGAGACCTGCGCGGAGTTCGGCACCGTCAGCCTGGACGGCGGGCGGATCATCGCGCAGAACAACCGGTGGGGCGCGTCGACGGCGCAGTGCATCAGCGCCGACGGCACCGGGTTCCGGATCACCCGGTCCGATCACAACAACCCCACCGACAACGTGCCCGCGGGATACCCGTCGGTGTACAAGGGGTGCCACTACGGCAACTGCACGGCCGGAAGCGGGCTGCCGCAGCAGGTGAGCGCCTTCGGCGACCCGCGCGCCACCTACGACATCAGCACGCCGGACTCGGGGGAGTGGAACGCGTCGCTGGACATCTGGTTCGACGCCTCGCCGAACCCGTCCGGCCAGAACTACGGTGCGGAGCTGATGATCTGGGCCAACCACCGCGGCCGTCCGCAACCCATCGGCGCGAAGACGGGCACCGCGACCATCGAGGGCGCGGTCTGGGACGTGTGGACCGGCAACATCGGCTGGAACGTCATCTCCTACGTGCGCCAGACGCCGACGAACCTGCTGGAGAACTTCAGCGTCAAGGCGTTCACCCAGGACTCGGTCAACCGCGGCAAGATCAACCCCGCCTGGTACCTGACCAGCGTGCAGGCCGGGTTCGAGCCGTGGATCGGCGGGGCGGGGCTCGCGGTCAACCGGTTCGCCTTCACCACCAGCGGTTCGAGCGGCGCCAGGACCATCGTCGGCGCGGGCAGCGGCCGGTGCGTCGACCTGGACGCCTGGGGCACGGCGGACGGCACGACGGCCCTGCTCTGGGACTGCCACGGCGGTGCGAACCAACGGTGGGAGTGGCGCGGTGACGCGCTGGTGAACCCGGTGTCCGGCAAGTGCCTCGACGTGCGCGGCTCCGGCACGGCGAACGGCTCGCAGGTGTGGCTGTGGTCCTGCCTCGGCAACGGCGCGCAGCGCTGGGTCCTGGAGGGCAACGGGAACCTGCGCAACCCGCAGTCCGGGAAGTGCCTGGACGCCGTCGAACGCGGCACGGCCAACGGCACGCGCCTCCAGATCTGGGACTGCGGCGGCGGCGTGCAACCCCAGCAGCAGTGGCGCTTCGCATGAGGGCCGTGCACCTGGTGACCGCGTTGGCGGTCGTGGTGGCGGGCGTGGTCGCGCCCACCGCAGCGGCAGGCGTGCCGGTGATCGTGGTCGACGCCGGGAGGCTCGGCGGTCCGCTGAAGAAGGCGGGTCTCGGGTCGCTGCTCGGCGTCACGAGCGGGATGGCGGAGACACCGGCGAACCTCCTGGCGCAGACCCACCTCACGGTCTCGCAGCACATGACGGCGAGGTGGAACGAGGGGGAGCGCGCGGGCACCGAGGTGGTCGCGCCGAAGCTGCGCGGCACCGACGTGAAGATGATCGCCCGGTTCAACGACCTCATGGGCGGTGACCCGTGGTACCAGTGGCAGGGCAC
>NZ_JBHYHC010000055.1:13555-56606 GCF_042738955.1 Umezawaea sp. NPDC059074 | reverse complement strand
GCCAGTGGCAGGCGCTGGGGCAGCTCGGGGAGGACCTGGGCGTCGAGGAACTGAAGGACCTCTCCGCCTCGCTCGCCCTGGTGGCGGACGACGGAGCCAAGGTCCGCGAGTCGCTGGCCTCCCGCGCGGAGACCATGCGCCACCGCGAACTGGCCGAGATCGAGGGCAGCGCGGGCGAGTTGGCGCTCCCCGGAGTCCTGCTGGGCCGGGGCGAACGCTTGCGCGACGCCACCCGCCGGGCCGTCACCGGCAAGCTGGGCGTCCCGGACGAGGCGGTGACCGCGACGGGCCAGCTCGCCATGTTCGACGAGCCGTCCCGCGACCCGCGCGGGCCGACGCTGTCGATCGCCCTGTGGGCCACGGTCCACCCCGCCCGCCAGGACGACGGCACGCCGACGTGGACGCCGCTGGACGACGTGCCGCCGCTGGCGTTCGACCACGACCGGATCGTCGCCGACTGCCGTCCCCTGCTGGCCGACCGCCTGTGGCGCGACCCGGTGTTCACCGCGGGCCTGCTCGGGCCGGAGTTCACCACGGCGCAGGCGTTGGACGTGACCGAGTCCCTCACCGGCGACCGCCCCTACCCCGCCAACCTCGGCCGCACGATGGACCGCGTGCCGGGCCTGGAGCGCACGGCCCAGCACGCGGCCGCGCTGCCCAAGGGCGGCCGTCCGCCGCTGGTGTGGCGCTGGGCGTCGCCGTGAGGCGGCGGCGGGTGATCGCCCTGCTCCTGATCGCGGCGGGCCTCTTCACGGCGGTCGCGGCCAGCCGGTCGTGGGTGCGCCAGGCCGACGAGCGGAGCCGGGCGAGATCCCTGCTGGCCCGCGCCGCCGAGCCGCAGCCCCCGGACGCCCCGGTGTCGGCGAGGACCCTGACCACGTTCGCCGAGCACGCGCTGGCCGACGCGAGGGGCATCCTCATGGTCGCGGCCCTGCTGACGCTGGTCGCCGTGCTCCTCGTCGGCGGCGGCGCCCTGCTCTACCGCCGCGCGACCCACCGGCCTCGACCGCGGGTGCTGGACGACCCTAGAGCGCCGGCCAGACGGTCAGGTAGAGGAACACCGCCAGCGCCACGGCCGCCAGACCCACCGACCCCATCTTGACCGGCGTCGGCCGTGCCATCACGAAACCGCTGCCGCCGAAGGCGATCGAGAAGATCCACAGCGGCGCGAGCCGGATCAGGCCGGTCTCGCTGATGTCGTCGAACGCGAACACGTAGATCACCGCGGCCTGGAGCACCCCGAACACCAGGCTCGTGACGGCGAACCCGCGCCCTTCCCCGCGTTGCCGCTCCAGGGCGACGGCCTCGCTCTCGGCCACGTACGCCGTCTGCAACGGGCTGAGCCGAGGTTCACGTCCTTCCGCCGTGGTCAGGACGCCCTGCGTCTCCTCCAGGTCCTTGCCCCGCATCAGGTACGACGGGTCGCCGTCGTGGTCGCGCCACTCGCGGGCCCGCACCAGCAGCCGGGTGTGGAACCGGACCCACTCCAGGTCCAGGTCCGCGGCCAGCACCAGCGCGTCGACCAGCTCGGCGAAGTCGTCCGGGGGTGGCGGCAGCAGCCAGTTGAGGCCGGCGACCACGCGGGGCACGTCCTCGGTGGGCGTCTCGCGGTGCAGGACGGGCACGATCCGCTTGCCCCCGGCGACCGCGAGGTCCAGTTCGGCGCGGCACACCTCCGACGCGACCGAGTCGGGGCTGATGACGAACACGAACACCTCGTTCGCGTCGATCGCCTCGGAGATCTCCCGCATCCACTGGGCCGAGGGCAGGATGTCCTCCCAGTCGACCCAGATCTCCTGGCCGCGCAACGTGAGGCGCTTGACCAGCCGACGGACGAACTCCTGGTCCTCGCGGGCGTAGGACATGAAGACGGTGGCCACGGAATCCCTTCGCTCGGACGGCGGGACGCCCGCCGGGGTCCGTGTATCGCGCGGTTCGCCCCGGCCGGTACCGAACGACCGGAGGTTCACCCGAACGTCGCACCGGGCTAACGGCCGTTCCACCGCCCGCGATTCCCTTCACGGGGAGAGGGGGTCGGACCGTGAAAACCGTTGCAGGACTTGGGCTCGCGGCGCTCCTGCTCGGGGCGTGCCAGGTCGCGGGCGTCGCCACGCCCGCCGCGGGCGACCCGGACTTCGCCGTCGTGGCGGGCGCCGACGGCGTCGCGCTGGTCGGCCAGGACTGGCTGGAACCGGTGTCCGGCCTGGACGGGCGGGACGCGGGGTACACCGGGGCGTTGGCCGTGCCGCTGGACGCGACCGGCGCGGTGGTGCTGGCGGGCGGACGGCTCGCCGTCGTGCGGCCGCACGTGCCGCCGGTGGTCGTCGACTGCGCGGACTGCTCGGGCATCGCCGTGACGCCCGACCTGGTCGTCACCACCCGCAAGAACTACACGCCCGGCAACGGGTTCGACCTGCTGCTCCTGCGGCACGACCTCACGCCGAGCCGGGTGGTGCGGGCCGAGCGGCTGGAGGAGCGGTCCACCACCGACTACCCCGGCGAGAACACCGCCTCGCCGGTCACCCTCGCGGCGGACGCCTCCGCGATCACCGTGGGCTATCTGGCCAGGGACGGCGGCGTGCGCCGGGGCCCGTCGATCGTGGCGCGGTACGGCCTCGACGGGAAGCTCCTCGCGTCCGCGTCCGTGGACGGCGTCCTCGGCAGGTCCGCCGTCTCGCCGGACGGGCGGCACATCGCCGTCGGGGTCGGCGGGTCCAGCGGGGCCTGCATCACCCTCTCGTCGCCGGTCGTCGTGGACACGGACTCGTTGCGGGTGCGCGCCTTCACCCCGGCGCTGCCCGGAAAGGCGCGGAGTTCCAGCACCTACACCTGGTTCTTCCTCACCGACCTGGTCTGGCGGGGCGGCGGACTGTCGGCGACCGGCCAGCTGCACGCGCCCCCGGAGGGCGAGACCTGCGACCCGAAGCCGGAGGTCTGGCGACGGGACTTCGACACCGCCACCGGGACCGTGGCCGACAGCACCGGCCAGGCGGCGACGCGGTGGAACGGCCCCGGCTGCGAGGACGTCCTGACGGCCAACGGCGACCACGAGAACCCGGCGCTCGTGCGGCGCTCCGGCGGCGTCGAGACCCGGCTCGGCGGCTACCACCAGATCACGCTCGGCAGGCCCCGCCCCGCGGATTGCCCCAGGCCATGACCGACGAGGGCTACGACGCCTTCATCAGCTACAAGCGGTCGTCGCACCTCGCCGCGCGCAGGCTCCGCGACGACCTGTACTCCGTCGCCAAGCGGCACCGGGGCGACGACGGCCTGCGGGTCTTCCTCGACACGGCGCACCTGCGGCCGGGGTCGCTCACCGCGGAGATCCGCGCCGCCGTGGAGAAGTCGCGGTGCCTCGTCGTGGTGCTGGACACCGAGACCGTCGAGTCGCCATGGGTGGCGGCCGAGATCGAGCACTGGCTGGCCACGGGCGGCACCCGTGACCGGCTGTTCCTGGTGCGGGTCGACGAGCGGCTCGACCTGGCCTGGGGCACGTCCGGATTCCGCTCCCCGCAAGGGATCCCGGCCCCGCTGCGCGACCTGTTCACCGTGGAGCAGAAGTGGGTCGACTACACCGCCCGCCCGCTGCTGCGGAGCCGGGACGGGATCGCGGGCCTGTGCTCGAAGCTGATGGACGTCGACCCCGCCGAGTACCTCCAGGAGGAGGCGATCTTCCAACGCAGGCGGACGCGGACGATCTCCGCCGTCGCCGTGGTGCTCGCGGTCGCCGTCGCCTTCGCGGTCGTCAACGCCGTGCGCGCCAACGACAGCGCGGCCGAGGCGCGGCGCAACGAGCGGGAGGCGCTCGCGCAGGCCGACGCCTCCGAGGCGTTGCTGGCCGCGGCGGACTCGCCGACCCTGGCCATCGGCCGGGCGTTGCGGGCGGCGAACACCAGCGGCAGCCCCACCGTGCGGTCGGCGATGCTGGCCGTGTCGCAGGCCAACCGCCGGTTGAAACGGGCGGTGGTCTACCCGGACACCGGCCACCCCGCCGACGGGGCGCGGTTCACCACCGACGGCACCCAACTGCTGGCGTGGGGCAAGGGCCGTGACGCGGGCACGTCGCACGTGCACGGGTGGACCGTGGCGACCGGCGCGACGGCCGTGGACACCACCGTCGACGCCTCGGACCTGCGGGACGTCGTCCGCTTGGGCGACGACCGGCTCGTCGCGTGCGCCGCGTCCGGGCCGGTGGTGGTCGACCTGGCCGCCGCGACGACGACCCGGCTCGACGGCGGCTCGGACTGCGAGGTCCACCAGTACGCCGACGGTGTGGTGCTGCACAGCGCGGGCACCGCCTACTCCGTGACCACGCGGGGAAAGGCGGAGCGGATCGACGGCGTCACGGCCGTGGCCGCGGACCTCCAGTCCCGCACGGCGGCCGTCGTCGGCCCCTCGGGCGTCACCCTGGTGACCGCCGCGGGACCCGTGCCCGTGACGACGACACCCGGTGTCTCCGTCAGCTCCGCGGACTCGCAGGGCTTCCTGGTCGGGTTCGACCGGACGCACTGGGGCGTGGCGGTGTTCCAGGACGGCGCGGCGGCCCTGCGCCAGGTCACCGTGCCCGACGTAGCGGCGGACGTGGCGCTGGTCCCCGGCCGGGACGATCTCGCGTGGCTGACCGACGACGGGGTCGTCGGCTGGACCCGCGACGACCGCACGACCACGCTCGCCGACGCCGCCGGGAGCTTCCAACGGCGCTTCGCCACGACCCTGGAACCCTTGTCCGGCGGCAGGTTCGCGGCCGTGCACCACAACACCGCGACGATCGTGACCGCCCCGACCGACACCGCGGGGTGGACGACCACCCCGGTCCGCAAGGGCGTGGGGCAGCCGGCGTCCGACGGCACGAACCCCGTCGTCGGCCGGTGCGGGCTGCTCGGGAAGGTGCTGCTGGGGATGTCCGAGTCGGGCTCGGTGCTCGTCGAGGGGACCTTGGAGGCCGTCGACGTCCCCGGCCACGGCGTGTTCACCGCGGGGTGCGACGTCGTGGCCACGGGCGACGCGCTGACCGCGCTGCCGTACACGCAGGCCGACGCCCCCGTCCTGCTCCGCGCGACGCTGGTCGCGGACTCGGTCGCGGTGTCGCCGAACGGCGCGCAGGTGGCCGTGCTCAAGGCGGGGTTCCCGATCGAGGTCCTGTCGACGCTGCCCACCTCCTCGCTGCCCCGGCCGTGGGACGTCACCCGGACCGAAGGCGGCGCGGTGGTGGCGTTCGGCGAGCGCGAGCTGCGCGTGTGGGCCGAGGAGTTCCTCAACTCGGGCACGTCCGGCGACGTGAGCCGGATCCCGGTCCAGCGCGGCACCGACCTGGTCGCGGCCAAACCGGACGGGACCGGCGCGGTGCTGGTCGAGGCTCGACCGGAACGACCGCTGCTCGTGGACGGGGCGACCGTCACGCCCGCGGCGGCGGTCTGCGCGGGCAAGCCCGTGACCTACCTGCCCCGCAAGGACTTCACCCGCTCGACCGCCGACGCGGAGGCGCAGATCCCCACCGCGCGAACGGGCTCGGGGACGGTCGTCGACTGCCGTGACGGCTCCGAGGTGGTGTGGGACCAGGGGCGCGAGGTCGTGGACTACGACGTCGGCGGCACGTCCGGGCGGCTCGTGACGCGGCTCGCGGGCCGGGTGTCGGTCACGACGTGGACGCGCGGGGACACGACCGGCCCGACCACGGTGGACGGGCCGCCGCTGCCCGCCGAGAACGGCGTGGTGTCGTTCGACCCGACCGGGCGGCTGGCCCTGGTCCACGAGGTCCGCGGCAGGCACCTGACCCTGTACCGCCGGGACGGCGAGACGTGGACGACGGCGTTGAGCATCCCGACCGGGCTGCCGGGGATCGCCGCCGCGCAGGTCGTCGACGGCGGGTCGCTGGTCCTCGCGCTCAGCCCCGACGGCGGGTTCGAGGTGTTCGACGTCGACACCGGTCGCCTCCTCGCCTCCGACCCGGTCCTCCTCACCTCGATCGCGCCGCACGACGTGGACGGGTTCTCCGCCCGCCGCGTCGGCGACCGGCTGTCCATCGGCGTGCGGACCGGCGGCAGCCCGTCGGCGTCGGCGGAGATCGCGATCCCGGTCGGGATTCCCGCGCTGAAGCGGCAACTCTGCGGACTCTTCGCGGCCGAGGAGTGCTAGGGCACATGTCCGCCGTTCAAGATCCGGGAGGCGTGCTCGGCGGTTAGGATCCGGACGGATCTGCTGGTGATGTCCATTCAGGAAGGTGCGCGGATGGCCAACCCCGTCGAAGGCCTGGAAGACGCCGACCTGCCGGGGCTGTTCGAGTCGGCGGACACGGCCTCGCTGCGCGGGCAGAGGGAGTATGCGCGGACCGTGCGGCTGAGCCTGGTCTTCGCGATCGTCGCGGCGGCGACCGGGGTGGTCACGTGGAAGGTCGGCGGGAGCGGGATCGACTTCGCGGCGATCGGCACGGCGCTCGCGCTGACCGCGATCCTGGTGACCGAGCTGACGGTGAAGGCCTCCCGGCCGGAGGACCGCTGGTACGACGGGCGGGCGCTGGCGGAGTCGGCCAAGAGCCTCGCGTGGCGGTTCAGCGTCGGCGCGACCCCCTTCCCGAAGGGCGTCGACGAGGAGGGCGTGGAGCGGCGGTTCACCGAGCAGCTGTCCAGCCTGCTGGAGGACGCCCCGACGACCTGTATCCCGTCGTCGGACCGGCCGGTGATCACCGAGCGGATGACGCTGCTGCGGGCCGCGGACCTGGGCACCCGCAAGGCCGTCTACCTGCGGTCGCGCATCGGCGACCAGCAGCGGTGGTACTCCCGCAAGGCCGAGTTCAACCGGCGGCGCGCGGGCCGGTGGCGCAAAGCGCTGCTGGTCATCGAGGTGCTGGGCATCGGCGCGGCGCTGGCCAAGGCGTTCGGGTTCGTGTCGCTCGACCTGGCGGGCGTCGTCGCCGCGTTCATCGCGGCAGGCACGGCGTGGATGAACCTGAGGCAGTTCTCCACGCTTGCCCGCGCGTACGCGTTCGCCGCCGCCGAACTCGTCCTCGCCCGCGCCCACCTCGACGGCGTGGAGGACGAGCGGGCGTGGTCCCAGGAGGTCGCCGACTCCGAGGAGGCGGTGAGCCGGGAGCACACGATGTGGCGCGCGTCCCGGTCGCGGCTGGTGACCTGACACTTCGGCTTCCCGCTGTTCTTCACGCCGACGAGTGCGGCACACCGCGGTACCCACATGGCGCAACGCCAACGGATGTGCGGTTCCCTCGACTTCGCCCCATGCGCCGACGCAGACGGATCCCTTGCGGGGCAAGGAGTCCGCATACGACGAGCGGACTGGCCCAAGTGGTCCAAGGCGTGTTCTCGCTGTGCGCGACCGAGTTCCGCCAACGGGGTGCCGCGCGCCGGACACGGGTAATCCGACCGGCCGATGTCGGGTCCGCGCTTCCCCTGCCACGCTCTGGTGCCACCGAACTCGCCCGGCACTGGAGGAGTCCCCATGACCTCGTCCCGTCGATTAACGACCGTCGCCCTCGGAGCCGCGACCGCTCTCGCGCTGTCCGGAGCGGTCGCGGGCACGGCCGCCGCGGCCCCGGAGGGCACGATCGCGGCCGCCGTGGGCGCGAAGGTCGTGCCGGACCGGTACGTGGTCGTGCTCAAGGACTCCGCCGTCGGGCAGTCGACGATCCAGCAGGCCGTGGACGGGCTCGCGCAGAAGTACGGCGGCACGGTCAACGCGACCTGGCGGCACGCGCTGCGCGGGTTCGCGATCAGCACCAGCGCGGCGAACGCCCGCAAGCTCGCCGCCGACCCGGCGGTCGCGTCGGTCAGCCAGGACGCCGAGGTGCGCGCCGTCGACACCCAGCCGAACCCGCCGTCGTGGGGGCTGGACCGGATCGACCAGCGCGACCTGCCGCTGTCCGGCAGCTACACCTACCCGACGACCGCGGCGAACGTGCACGCCTACATCGTCGACACCGGCATCCGCACCACGCACAGCACCTTCGGCGGCCGCGCCACCTGGGGCTACAACGCGGTCGACGGCAACAACACCGACTGCAACGGGCACGGCACGCACGTGGCGGGCACGGTCGGCGGCTCCCAGTACGGCGTGGCCAAGGGCGTGCAGCTCGTCGCGGTCAAGGTGCTGGACTGCGGCGGCTCCGGCACGTTCGCGCAGGTCATCAGCGGCGTCGACTGGGTCACCGGCAACGCCGTGAAGCCCGCCGTCGCGAACATGAGCCTGGGCGCCCCGGCGTCGGCGGCCACGGCCCCGCTGGAGGCGGCGATCCGGACGTCCATCGGCACCGGCGTCACCTACGCCATCGCGTCGGGCAACTCCAACGCCAACGCCTGCGGGTTCAGCCCCGCGAACGTCGCCGAGGCCATCACGGTCAACGCCTCGGACATCACCGACCGGCGCGCGTCGTTCTCCAACTACGGCACCTGCACCGACCTGTACGCGCCGGGCGTGAACATCACCTCGTCGTGGAACACCGACGACAACGCCTCCAACACCATCAGCGGCACCTCGATGGCCACCCCGCACACCGCGGGCGTCGCGGCGGCCTACCTGGCGACGCACCCCGGCGACTCCCCCGCCGCCGTGCAGGGCGCGCTGATCGGCGACTCGACGCCGAACAAGATCGCCGACGCGGGCGCGGGCTCGCCGAACCGCCTGCTGTTCCTCGGTTCCGGCTCGTCCGGTCCGTCCACTGTGGACGTCTCGCGGTACGTCAGCGGCCGCGACCACCTCACGTCGACCACGGGCGCGCCGGGCGGCTACACCCGTGAGGGCAGCCTCGGCCTGGCGTACACGACGCAGGTCGCGGGCACGCACCCGCTCTACCGCTGCCGGGTGAACACCGATTACTTCACCTCCTACGACCCCGGCTGCGAGGGCCGCGTCGCGCTCGGCGTGCTCGGCTACTTCCTCGACGCCGCCTCGGGCACGCTGCCGAGCGGTCCGCTGTACCGCTGCGTGGTCCGCGGCACCGGCGACCACATGGACTCCGTCGACCCGAACTGCGAGGGCCAGGCCTCCGAGGGCCTGCTGGGCTACACCCTGCGCTGACGCGTCGCCTCGGGCCGGTCTTCCACGGGAGACCGGCCCGAGGCGAACCGGCGACGTCGCTCAACCGTATGGAAAGCATGAGCACCCTGACGCGCCGCACCCTGCTGGTCGGAGGACTGGCCCTCACGGCGCTGGGCGCGGGGTCCGCGCGCCTGGTGGACCCGTTCACGCTCGGTGTCGCCTCCGGCGACCCGACGCCGGACGGCGTGGTGCTGTGGACGCGGCTCGCGCCGGTGCCGCTGGCCGAGGACGGGATGGGCGGGATGCCGTCGCGGCCGGTCGAGGTGAAGTGGGAACTCGCGGAGGACGAGCGGTTCCGCCGGGTCGTCCGACGGGGCACGGAGTGGGCGCGGCCCGAACTGGGGCACAGCGTGCACGTGGACGTCGCCGGGCTGGAGTCCGGGCACGAGTACTTCTACCGCTTCGCCACCGACGGCCACCTGTCGCGGACCGGCCGGACCCGCACCGCGCCCTCGCCGTGGACGCTGACCACCCCGTTGACGATGGCGTTCGCCTCCTGCGCGCAGTACGAGCACGGGTACTTCACCGCGTACCGGCGGCTGGCCGAGGACGAGCCGGACCTGGTGCTGCACCTCGGCGACTACCAGTACGAGTACGAGGCGGGCGTGCACGTCGCGCCGAACGGCAACGTCCGCGGCGTCGACGGGCCGCGCACCACGACGTTGGCGAACTACCGGCAGCGGTACGCGCAGTACAAGTCGGACGCCGACCTCCAGGCCGCGCACGCCGTCGCGCCGTGGAGCGTCGTGTGGGACGACCACGAGGTCGACGACAACTGGGCGGGGATGGTCTACTCGAAACCCGAGAAGCCCCAGCCGGACTTCCCCCGGCGGCGCACCGCGGCGTTCCAGGCGTACTACGAGAACATGCCGATCCGGCAGGCCCCGCACGGCCTGGACCTCCAGCTGTACCGGCGGATCCGGTGGGGCCGGCTGGCCACGTTCCACATGCTCGACACCCGCCAGTACCGCGACGACCAGCCGTGCGGCGACGGCATCAAGGTGTGCGACGAACGCCTGGAGCCCCAGCGCACGATCCTCGGCCCGGAGCAGGAGTCGTGGCTGCTCGGCGGCTTCCGCGACTCCGTCGCCCGGTGGGACGTCCTGGGCAACCAGGTGTTCTTCTCCCAGTACGACCACACGCGCGGCCCGGTGCAGGAGACCAACCTGGACGCGTGGGACGGCTACGCCGCCGACCGCGACCGCGTGGTGGCGGGCTTCTCGTCCGTCCGCAACGCCGTCGTGCTGACCGGCGACGTGCACGCCGCGTGGGGTGTGGACATCAAGGAGCGCTGGGACGACCCGTCGTCGCGCACCGTGGGCACGGAACTCGCGGGCACGTCCATCACCTCCGGCGGCGACGGCTCGGAGGACTACCCGGAGACCCCGGAGTGGTTCGCCGAGAACCCCCACATCAAGTACTTCAACAACCGCCGCGGCTACGTCCGCACCCACCTCACGGCCGACGGCTTCCGCGCCGACTTCCGCGGGCTCGACCACGTCTCCCGCCCCGGCGCGGAGGTGTCCACCAAGGCGTCGTTCCTGATCGAGGACCGCGTCCCCGGCCTCAACCCGCTCTGACCTCCACGTCCCGCGCCGCGGGTTCCGGGTGACCGAGGTGGGTGAGCCAGCCGCGGATCACCCGGTGCAGCGCCTCCGCGCCGACGATCTCGCCCGGCGCGGGCAGGTCGGCGGGGTGGACCAGGAAGCCGCGGGACTGGCCGCCGCCGAGGCCGCCGTGCGAGCCGACGTGCGTCTCGAACGGGGACGCGTCGTCGGTCGACTCGCTGTAGCGGCTGTTGATCAGCAGGTCCGGGCAGTGCGCGAAGCCGTTGGTCCGGCGAACCAGGTCGGCCGCGTGCACGCCGTAGCCCGCGAGCGGGTCCTCGCCGGTGACGACCCCGGTGTCGAGCCGGTGGACGCCGTCGCGGCCGAGCACCAGCGGCCCGGACTCCGAGCTGCGGACCAGCAGGAACCCGACGCCGGGGTGGTCGACGAGCGCGGGCAGCAGGTCGGGGAACTCCCGCTCCACCGTCTCCAGGTCGACGCGGCCCTCGTGCTCGGTGAACGACACCATCGCCACGTGGCCGGACACCACCACGACCACGCCGGGAGCCGCGCGCGTCACCAGGCCGGGCGTCCCCTCCGGCGTCCGGTGCCGGTCCGGGGTCTTGCCCGCGCGGGCCCGCAGGCCGCGGGCGATCGGGCCGTCCGCCTCCGCCAGCGCCGCGTTGAGCTGCCACGTGTGCGTGGGCTTGGCCTTCTTGCCGTCGCCGGGCCGTGGCGGAGCGCCGCACAGGCGTCCGACCAGGGCCTCGATCGACTCGCCGAACCGGTCCGCGAACGCCCACCCCTGCGTGACGCCGTGGTCGGACAGCACCACGAGCCGGTACCGGCGGGGCGCGAGCTCGGCGGCCCGGTGCAGGCGGCCGATCTGCTGGTCGATCGCCCGGATCACGGCCAGCGCGTCGAACCGCTCGATGCCCGTGTGGTGGGCGACCTCGTCGTAGCCGAGGAAGTCCGCGTACACGACCGGCCGCCCGGCCAGCATGTCGCCGATGATCGCCGACACCACCAGGTCGCGGGTGATCACCGTCGTGGCGGCCCGCGCGAACGGGTACACGCCGCCGCGCTTCACCCTCGGCCGCACGCCCGCCCGGCGCTGCCGGATCGACGCGGACACCTCGCGCAGGATGTCGACCACGGCCGACCCGACCGTGCGGACCAGGTTCACCGGGTTGGCGAAGTACACGTAGTAGCCCGCCGCGTTGCGCGACCGGGCCGCCCGACGGGCGGGCGTCAGCAGCGGGACGGCGCTCATCGTCATGCTCGCGTGCTCGGCGTCGCCGGTGAACAGCCCGCTGCGCGCGGCCCCGCCACCGGACAGCAGCCCGCGACCGTCGGAGTGCCGCCGCTCGATCTCCGCCGCGTCGGCCGGGTGCGCGCACGCCATCACGTGGTCGCGGTCCTTCTCGTACCAGCGGAAACCGAGGATGTCATCGTTGGAGCCGTGCAGCAGCCCGCACACGCTCGCCCCGGTCTGCGAACTCCAGTCGCAGTGCCAGTCCGTGAGCGCGTGGCTGCCCTCGACCAGCCAGCTCGCCAACGTGGGCAGGTCGCCGTCGCGCACGGCCCGCCGCACGGTGTCGTAGCCGAGCCCGTCGATCTGCAACAGCAGCACGCCCGGCGGCTCGTCCTCGCCGCCGTCCTCGGCCCGGCGGAACCGGCGTGCGGCCCGGCGGAAGAACACCTCGTCCTCGTCGACCGCGAGCAGGCTGCTGACCAGCGCGCCCACCGCCGACACGGCGATCACCACGAGCACGGCCGTGCGCAGGTTCGCGACCACCACGCCGGGCACCACGAACGACAGCGCCAACAGCCCCGCGCCCAGCAGCACCAGCGACCCGATGCCCAGGGTGAAGATCGCCACCGGCAGCGCGACCCGCAGCACCAGCGGCCACACCACCGCGCTCAGCACGCCGTAGAGCAGCGCGAACACCGTCGGCTGCCACCACTGCGGCAACGAGAAGTCGTCCAGCAGCTCGTCGAGCACGTGCAGCACGACCGCCACCAGCAGCCACACCAGCAGCAGCCGGGCGACGACCCGACCACCGCGCAACAACCGCCCCGCACCGCTCTCCGGCTTCACCTGGCCTCACGCCTCCTGGCCACCAGGGCCGACACCGCCGTCACCAGCAGGACCAGCCCGGTCGCGATCACCGTGGCAACGACCGGGTGGTCGAACAACCCGCCGCTGACCACGCCGAGCGCCGCGTACGCCACCGCCCACAGCAGGCACGCGCCCGCCGCCGCGGGCACCAGCCGCCGCCACGGGTAGCCCAGCGCCCCGGCCGCCAGCAGCACCGGGATCCGGCCCGCGGGCACCATCCGCCCGATCACCACCACCTGCCACCCCCGTGCCTCGAACCGCACCCGCGCGGCCTCCAGCTTCTCCGCCGACTGCCGCCGGGAGAACCACCGCAGCATGGCCGACCGCCCACCGCGGGCGACCGCGAACGTGACGAGGTCGCCGATCAGCGCCCCCGCCATCGCCACCAGGACAACCAGCACGATGTTCAGCCGATCGGTGCTCGTCGCGAGCGCGGCGGCGGCCCCCACCACCACCCCGGTCGGCACGACGGGCACCACCGACCCCAACAACACCCCGCCGAACAGCACCGGATACCCGATGGCCGACGGATCAGCCCAGTCCACCCCGAACACCCCGCTCACCCGCACACCACGCCGGACGGCACACCGTCCACACTAGACACACGACGTGAACCCCCGCGCACCGCACGGGACAGCAGCACGAACCCCGGCGGCGACACCGCGGGCACCCCGGCACCCCTCGAACAGCGGCGGGCAGCACACCGGCCCGTCTCCCACCGCGCCGAGCACCACCCAACTCGAACCCCGCCCACGAGCGTGGGCGACCACCCCACCGACACCCCGCTCACCCGCACAGCATCGGACAACCTGCCGAGAACTCCCGCCACCGCGAACCCAAGCGGTCCCCGCGAGGTGCCGGACAGCGCCTCCGAAGCCGCACGCCCACCACGGAGTCCTGCCGCGAAGCGGCCGATCACCCCGGTCACCGCCCGACGCGGCCCTCCCACCGACACCCCGCTCACCCCCGCGACCCCCGCACGGTGCCGGGCAGGGCCACGTCGTCGCCGGGTTCGGTGATCAGGACGCGGGTCGTGGAGCCGGAGGCGGTGACGGCGGCCGCGAACTCGCGGGGCGGGTCGACCAGGAGTCGGCGCATCCGCGCCCCCATCCGGCCCGGTGCGCGGACCAGGCCGGGCAGTGCCAGCGTGCCCCAGTGGACCGGCACGGCGACCCTCGGTGTCAGCAGGCCGACCGCGTCGGCCGCTCGCGCGGGGGTCAGGTGGCCCGGTCCGAGGGTCGGGCCCCAGCCCCACACCGGCAGCAGCGCGATGTCCACGCCCGTCAGCCCGGCCATCTCCGGGAACAGGTCGGTGTCGCCCGCGGCGTAGACCCGCACCCCGTCGCCGTCGATCAGGTGGCCCATCGCGGCGGCTTGCGGCCCGCGCGTCGACCGGGGGCCCCAGCGGTGCCCGGAGTGGGCCGCGGGCACGCCCGTGATCGTGAGGTCGCCGTCGACGAGCACTTCACCGGGGGCGAGTTCGTCGACCCGGCGGATCCCCTTGCTCCTCAGCCACGCCCCCGCGCCGCGGGGAACGACGACCCGGACGTGGTCGCCCAGCAGCCGCAGCGACGGCAGGTGCACGTGGTCGCCGTGCAGGTGGGACAGCAGGACGAGGTCGACGTCGGCCCGGTCGGCGGCCGTGCTCGGCGCCGTCACCCTGGACAGCGCCGAGACCCGGTCGGTGAGCACCGGATCGGTCAGCACGACCCGCCCGGCGACCTCCAGCCGCACCGTGGAGTGACCGACGAACCGCAGGCCGAGTGGGTGCACGCGGCCCAGTATCGCAACGACCGCGCCGAACGGCAGACGTCGAGGGCTACTCGACGCCGATCATGACCTCGGTGGACTTCACCAGCGCCGTCACCGGCTGCCCGACCCGGAGGCCGAGGTCGGCCACGGCGTCCATGGTGATCGACGCGGTGACCTGCTGGCCGCCGTCGAGGTCCACGGTGACCACGGCCATGACCGCGCCGTCCTTGATCGAGGCGACGGTGCCGGTCAGCTGGTTGCGGGTGGACAAGCGCACGAGTACTCCTCAGAGGTCTGGCGAGAACGACCCCGCCAGCCTACGGCGACGCGGGATCGCTTGTCCGCCAACGGTTTTCCCGCTCGACCGCACGTGCGCCGACGATCACGGGTGCGGCCGCCGCAGACGCGGGCGCGACCGGTCGTTCCCGGAGGCAGGCACGAATGTCGACGCGGCGAGCACCGCCAGGGTGCGCTCGCACCACCGGATGGTCGCCTCCTCCAGCTCGCGGCCGCCCATCAGCGTCAGGTACGGCCCGATCCGGTCGTCGGAGGCCAGGAACTCGGCCTCCGTGCGGCCGTCCAGCAGCCGCGCGCGCAGCCGGTCGTAGCGGGCGAGCTTGGCGCGGGACCACTCCTCGCGCTCGCGCACGGCGGCCACGACGGCGGCCGGGTCGCCGACGTCCACGGCCTGCACCTTGATCAGCAGGTCGTCGCGGAGCGCGGCGGGCTTGGCGGGCGCGGCGGTGAACGCGCTCAGCTCCCGCTCACCGGCCTCGGTGAGGGTGAACAAGCGCTTGGTGGGCCTGCGCTCCTGCGGGACGAGCCGGGCGGAGATCACGCCCTCGACCTCCATGCGCTCCAGCTCGCGGTAGAGCTGCTGCGGCGTGGTGGTCCAGAAGTTGGCCACGGACGCGTCGAAGCGCTTGGCCATGTCGTAGCCGGACGCCTCGCCTTCCAGGAGCGCGGCCAGCACCGCGTAGCGCAACGCCATCTGGACAACCTAGCATTTCCGTGACTAATCTTCGACACGACTAGTCAACTAATTGCCTATGGAGGACCGATGCACCCGTTCCGCGCCGCCGTCGAGGCGGGCGACCACGACGCCATCGAGGCGCTGCTGGCCGACGACGTCGTGTTCACCAGCCCGGTCGCGTTCGCGCCCTACCCCGGCAAGCCCATCACCGCCGCGATCCTGCGCGGGGTCACCCGCGTGTTCGAGGACTTCCACTACGTCCGCGAGATCGGCGACGGCCGCGACCACGCCCTGGTCTTCCGGGCCCGCGTCGGCGACAAGGAGGTCCACGGCTGCGACTTCCTGCACCTGGACGAGGACGGCCTGATCGACGAGCTCACCGTCATGGTCCGCCCGCTGTCCGCCGCGCTGGCCCTGTCCGAGGCGATGGCGGCCCAGTTCGAGCGGATCAGCCGCGAGGCGACGAGCGCCTGACCGCGTCGTAGGCCTGCTCGTCGAGGTAGCCGCCGCCCTTGTGGTGGACGGTCTTCACGCCGGTGTGCACGTGCGTGGCGATGCCCGCCTCGGCGAGCCGCACGCAGAACGACAGGTCCTCCGACAACGGCGCGATCGGGTCGAACCACACGGGCCCGGCCCGCCGCCGCACCGCCTCCAGCGCGTCGCGGTGGACCAGCAGGCACGCCGCGCCGGTCGCGGACACCCGCACCACCCGGTCGCGGGGGTAGTCGAGCACCGCGCGGAAACCGGTGCCGTGCTTGAGGTACAGCGTCGGCCGGATGTCGTGGCGCAGGGTGTGGAACGGACCGGTCTCGCGGTGGGCGAGCCCGAAGCACAACGCCCCCACCACCGGCCGCCGCACGGGGTCCGCCGCCTCGACCAGCCGCTCGACGGTGTCCGGCGCGAACCCCATGTCGGAGTCCACCATCCACAGCCACTCCGCGTCGGTGGCCAGGAAGCCGCGGCAGATCAGGTTCCGGCCCGCCGGGACGTCCCCGGTGCCCGCCACGACCCGCAGTTCGTCACCGGTGATCCGGCGCGCGCCCGCCAGGTCGGCGACCAGGAGGTCCCGGTAGCTCAACCCGAAGCAGGCCGACCACGTGCCGGGGTCGAGGTAGCCGACCGCGACCGACCCGGTCGGGGACGGCCGGGCGGACCGGGGGCGTTCGGCGACGGAGCCGCGCGAGACGCTGGGCATGGACCCTCCAGGGGGAACGACGACGATCGGCGCGGTGCCGGAAAAGCGACGTCGTTGACGCTGGCTGGCGGAGCCGAGCTATTCGCGGCAAGTCGACCACGAATCGGTGTCGCCGAAAACCAACGGATCCTTAAGAGATTCCTCGATGCCCGTTGTTAATTCCAGATGAATTCAATAAAGCTCCCTCACCTGGCCTTATGTCCCAGCATTCCTTTATGGCGTTGTTTCGCCACGGCCCTCGGGAGACCAGCCAAGCGCCGATTCCGCCGTGTGCGCGAGATCGGTGAGCAGGCGGACGTTCCGCGCGAGTCCGAAAGCGGGCGGGAGGAACAGCACGACCTCGTCGGCCGCCGCGAGTCCGGGGTCCGCGAGCACGGCCTCCGCCACCTCGTCGGGGTCGCCGTGGAACACCGGGCTGATCCGCACCCCCGCCGGGAGGTCGCCCGTGACCACCGGCTCCAGCGCCCCCTTCGGCCGGGACGCGTGCATGCCCTCGGTCCGGCGCTGGAGGTCGTAGGCGGCGTAGACCTCCCGCAGTTCGGCCGTGGTGGCGGGCAGGATCGACGCGGCGACCGCGACGGGCGGCGGCTCGGTGCGGTGCGCGCGCCGCCACGCCGTGCGGTAGGCGTCGATGACCCGTGCCTGGTACTGCCCGAAGGTCTCGCCCTCGGCCAGGTCGTGCAGCACGGTCCCGGTGATCAGCCCGATGCCGAGTTCGGCGGCCCGCAGCGCGCTGCCGACGCTCGCCGCGCCCTGCCGGATCCGCGACCGCAGACCGGGGCTGTGCGGGGTGACCCGCAGCTCGGTGCCCACCGGAGCGCCCTGGCCGGGTCCGTCCACGGTGTGCAGCACCTCGCCGCCGACCGCCGCGAGGAACCGCGCCTGACGCCGGTGGGCCTCCGTGCGGGCGTCGGTGTCCACGGCCCCGAAGACCGCGTCGAAGGTGGCGTTGGCCCCGGTGGCGACGGCGAGTTCGAGGCGGTCGTCCCCGACCAGCAGGTCCGTGGTGCCCGCGGCCTCGGCCAGCAGGACCGGGTCCTGGTACCGCATCGGCAGTACGGCCGTGCCCAGCCTGATGCGACGCGTGTGCTGGCCGACCGCCGCGAGGAACGGCAGCGGCGAGGACAGGTAGTGGTCGAAGTGCCGCTGGTAGACCCACCCGGACTGGTAGCCCAGCGCCTCGGCCGCGGTGAACAGCTCGACGCCGTCCCGCAGCCCCTGCCTCGGGCCGCGGTCGTCGCTGAAGGACACGCGGGTGTTGAACCCGAGGCTCGGCCCGCGCCGGAACGGCGGCTGAACGGCCTCGGTCACCGGCTGCGCGGTCGTCACGACACTCCTCCTGCGACGGTCCCGGCGCCGACGGGGATCGAGTCCACGAGCGCGCGGGTGTACGGCTGGCGCGGGTCGTCGAAGAGGGCCCCGACCTCCCCGCTCTCCACGATCCGCCCCTGCCGCATGACCGAGACGGTGTGCGCGAGCTGGCGGACGAGCGCCAGGTCGTGCGAGACGAACACGTAGGTGAGGCCGAGTTCGGCCTGCAACGCCAGCAGCACCTCGACGATCCCCGCCTGGACGCTCACGTCGAGCGCCGACGTCGGCTCGTCGAGCACGATCACGTCCGGCCGCAGCACCAGCGCCCTGGCGAGCGCCACCCGTTGCCGCTGGCCACCCGAGAGGGCGGAAGGCTTGCGGGACAACAGGTCCTCCGCCAACCCGACGGAGTCGAGCGCCTCACGCACGCGGTCGGCCCGTTCCCGCCGCGTGCCGATCCGGTAGCGGTCCAACGACTCCCCCACCAGGCGCTTGACCGTCCACGTGGGATCGAGGGAGGTGAAGGGGTTCTGGTAGACCAGTTGCAGGTGGCGGCGCAGCGACCGGAGCGAGGCGTGCGACCGGCCCGCGACCTCCTCCCCTGCCACGGAGATGGCCCCGCGGTCGGGTTCCTCCAGGCCGAGCAGCAACCGGATGGTGGTCGTCTTCCCCGACCCGGACTCGCCGACCAGCGCGTGCGTGGTGCCCGCGGGCACCGAGAACGACACGTCGTCCACGGCGACGAGCGACCGGCCGTCGACGGTGAACGACTTCGTCACGCCGCTGACCTCGATCTTGGGCCGCTCACCGGGTGTGGGGACCGAGCGCAGGCGCAGGTAGCGGTCGGGGTTGAGCGCGGGCACGTCGGCGTGCAGCCCGCGGGTGTACTCCGACGCGGGCGCGGAGAACACCTCCGCGGTGGGACCCGCCTCCCGCACCACGCCGTCCTTCAGCACGACCAGGGAGTCCGCGCGCTCCGCGGCGACGGCCAGGTCGTGGGTGATGAGCAGCAGGCTGATGTCCAGGTCCCGGCGCAGGTCCGACAGCAGGTCGAGGATGCGCTTCTGGATGGTGACGTCCAGCGCGGAGGTCGGCTCGTCGGCCACGATCAGCGCGGGCCGCGGCAGCACCGTGAGCCCGATGAGGACCCGCTGGAGCATCCCGCCGGACAGCTGGTGCGGGTAGGAGTCGTAGACGCGGCGCGGGTCGTCGAGCCCGACCCGCGCGAACGTCTCCAGCACCAGGTCCTCGTGGCCGCCCGGCTCGTCGAGCAGGGCGGCGGCCTCCCTGGCCTGCGAGCCGACCGTGCGCACCGGGTTGAGCGCGGTGCCGGGGTCCTGCGGCACGTAGCCGATCCGCCTGCCGCGCAACGGCCGGAAGCGCCGTTCGGGCAGCGCCAGGACGTCGTGGCCGTCGAACTCGACCGACCCGCTCGCGCGGCCGGTCCCCAGCCGGAGCACCGCGCGGGCGATGGTCGACTTGCCCGAGCCGGACTCGCCGATGAGCGCCAGGCTCTCGCCGCGGCCGAGGGCGAAGCTCACGTCGGTGACGACACGGGTGTCGCCGTAGGCCACGGACAGGCCCTCGACCCGCAGCAGCGGGGTCAGTCGGTCTTGCGGAGCCATCGGCTGATCCTGTTCACGGAGAGGACGGTGGCGATCGTGACGAGCGCGGGCGCGTGGACCAGCCAGGGCGCCAGCGGGTAGTCCTTGCCGATCGAGATCAGCAGGCCCCAGTCGGACGCGGGCGGCGGGTCGCCGTACCCGAGGAACGCGAGGCCCGCGATGATCAGGATCGACAGCCCGAACTGGAGCACGGCGAGCATCAGCACCGAGCGCGAGGCGTTGGGCAGCACGTGGCGGACGAGGATGTGCCACCGCGACCCGCCCTGGAGGTAGGACGCCTCCACGAAGACCGCGCGGCGGGTCTTGAGGACCTCCGACCGCATGACCCTGGCGAACACGCCCACCGCCGAGACGCCGGTGGCGATGGCGGCGTTGATCGTCTCGAAGCCGAGCGAGCTGACCACGACCACCGCGAGCAGGAACGACGGGATGGCCAGCAGCACGTCCACCAGCCGGGCGAGCACGCTGTCCACCCAGCCGCCGACGAACCCCGCGACCAGCCCGATCAGCCCGCCGACCAGGACGCCGATGCCCACCGCCACCAGCGCGCTGGTCACCGAGGACGACGTGCCGTGGACCACGCGGGCGAACAGGTCGCGGCCCAGGTGGTCCGTGCCGAAGAGGTGCGCGAGGCTCGGGGCCTGGAACTTGTCCGCCGGGACACCGCGCGCCGGGTCCTGGCCGGTGAACAGGCCGGGGACCAACGACCACGACAGCACGAGCGCCAGCACGGCGAACGCGACGGCGACCGTGGGAGGGACGCGGGACGCCTGCCCGCGGCGGGACGCCACCCGTGGCCGGGACAGGGCCGCAACGCTCATGACACGTCCTCCCGCTCGCGCGGTTTGGCGTCGCCGAGCCGCACCCGCGGGTCGAGCAGCGGGTAGGCGAGGTCGGCGACGAGGTTCACCACGACGAAGATCACCGCCGCGAGCGTGACGACCGCCTGCAGCACCGGGAGGTCCTGCGTCGTCACCGACCGCTCCACGAGGCTGCCGATGCCGGTGCGGCCGAAGATCTGCTCGGTGATGACGGCCCCGCCGAGGAGTTCGCCGACGGTCAGCGCGATGACCGTGACGACCGGCAGCGAGGACGGCTTGAGCAGGTGCCGCAGGAACAGCCGGGCCTGGCCCAGCCCTCGGGATCGGGCGACCGACGCGTACTCCTGCCCGGCCTCGTGGTCGAGGTTCGCGATCAGCACCTCGGCCACCTGCGCGGACACCGGGATGCCGAGGGCGACCGCGGCGAAGAACGTCGCCCAGCCGCCCTCGGAGTCGATCACCCGGAACAGCCCCAGCTGGAAGGCGAACACGGTGATGAGCACCAGGCCGATCACGAAGTTCGGCACCGACAGGAACAGCGACGGGAACGCCCGCAGCACGCCCTGCCCGTACCGCTTGGGCAGGTACCGCGTGCCGAAGCCGATGGCGAACGCCAGCACCAGCGCCACGGCGAGCGCCGACCCGGCGAGCAGCAGCGTCGACCCGAGCACGTCGCCGATCAGCCGGTCGACCGGGAGCCCCGACCGCAGCGAGACGCCGAGATCGCCCACCACCAAGCGGGACAACGACTCCCCCAGCTGCACGTACACCGGCCGGTCGAGCCCGTAGTAGGAGACGATCCGGCCGATCTCCTCCTCGGTGAACCCGTTCTGCGGGTTGCGCAGGGTGTTCGTGACGGGGTCGCCGGGCAGGACGCTGATCACGACGAACGTGAACACGTAGGCCAGCAGGATGACGACGACGGCCTGGAGGATCCGCTTGACCGCGTACTTCGCGTAGTCCCGGTTCACGGCGTCACCGTCAGCCGAGCCAGGCGGTGTAGTAGTTGGCGTAGGCGAGGCCGTTGTAGGCGACGCCGTGCAGCTTGGGCGACTGGAGGTAGATCCGCTGCACGATCTGCGTGATCGGCACGAAGTAGCCCTGCTGCAACACGTAACCCTGGAGCTCGTCGAGGATCGGGGCGCGGGTGTCGACGCTCAGCGCGCTGGTCACGCCGGTGGCCAGCGCGACGAGCTTCGGGTCGCTCTGCCCGAGGCCGAACCAGTTCTCGCCCTTGTTGGCGTCGGTGAGGACACCGGCCACCGTGCCCGCGTCGATGAAGCTCCGGGTGACCTCGTACGCGGCCACGCTCGGGCTGTTGACCTTGACCCGCTCGCCGTAGGTGACGACGTCGAACGCCTGGATGTCGACCTTGAAGCCGAGCTTGCCGAGCTGCTGCGCGATCAGCTCGTCCACCGACTTCGACGTGGCCAGGTACGGGTTCGCGTACAGCGTCAGCGTGAGCGGCTTGCCGTCCTTGGCCCGGACGCCGTCGGAGCCCTTCGTCCACCCCGCCTCGTCGAGGAGGCTCGCGGACTTGGCCGCGTCGAAGGCGAAGTCCGCGCTGCGGTCGGTCGCGCCGGGCACGTTGCTCTGGAACAACGACTGCGCGGCCTGCCAGTCGGGCGTGTAGACCGTGGAGATGATCTCCTTGCGGTCGATGCCGTGCTGGAGGGCCTGCCGCACCCGGACGTCGTCGAACGGCGCGACCTTCGTGTTCACCGCGAAGCCGTTGACGAAGCCGAGGTAGCGCGGGGTCGCGGTGGTGAAACCCTGGTCCGCGAACGACTTCAGCTCCTGCGGTGACGGGTTGTAGGCCACGTCCGCCTGTCCTGATTGGACGGCGGAGGTGCGCACGGACGGCTGCGCCACGAGCTTGTAGGTGATCGAGTCCAGGTAGGCCGGGCCCTGGTGCTTCAGCGCCGCGGGAGCCCAGTCGTAGTCGGCGCGCTTCTTGAGGACGACGCTGTCGCCCTCCTTCCACGACGACAGCACGAACGGGCCGCTGCCGAGGTCGTTGGCGAGGTCGGCCTGCTGGGCGGCGGGCAGCGCGATCGTCCTGGGGGAGATCAGGATCGAGCCGTGGTAGCCCAAGGTCGGGATGAAGCCCAGCGTTGGAGCCTTGAAGAACACCTTGACCGTGGCCGGGTCGACGGCTTCGGCGTGGTCGTAGGTCTTCGGGAACAGGCCGATGGGGTTGATGCCCCTGGCGGCGTCGCCCTTGGCCCAGATGTCGAGGTTCGCCAGCACGGCGGCGGCGTCCACCGGGGTCTTGTCCGAGAAGGTGACGCCCTTGCGCAGGTGGAGGGTGAACTCCGTCGCGGTGTCGTTCTGCTCCCAGCTCTCCGCGACCCAGGGGCTCACCGCGCCCTTCTCGTCCACGTACACGAGCTTGTCGGTGAGGTGGCCCCAGATGTGGCCCTGGAAGCTGGAGATAGCGCTGTTGTTGGGAATCCAGGTGTCGCCGAGCGAGTCGATCAGGAAGGTGACGTCCCCGCCCTGCTTCGGTTCGCCCGAGCCCCCGCCGGAGTTCGCCGCGACGCCCGGCCCGCAAGCGGCCAGGGCGACGACGGCGGCGACGAGGCCGGCGATCATCCGCGGTGTGCGGCCGGGGGGTCGGACGCGGCGTGCCGCGCGGGAGGTGTTCACGGGGCTTTCTCCTCGGGACGGTGGAAGGCGTGTCCCGAATCTAGGAGCGGGTCGCGGACGGGGTCCAAGACGAAATGGGGATGGGAATGCATCGAGGACTCTGATCGACGGCTCCCTTTCACCCGGTGGGCACGTGGCTAGCATCGGAGTGGTGGGAGAGACCAGCGCGCACTGGGGGACGTACCTCGTCGAGGTGTCCGACGACGGCCGGGACGTCGTGGCCGCCCGGCCGAAGGCCGACGACCCGGACGCCGCGCCCGCGATCGGGAACGTCGCCGACTCCCACGGCCACCGGTCACGGGTGGCGCGGCCGAGCGTGCGTCGCCACTGGCTCGACGGCGGCCCCGGCCCGGACACCCGGCGCGGCGACCCCGCCGACCCCTACGTCGAGGTCGACTGGGAGACCGCGCTCGACGTGCTCGCCCGTGAACTGGACCGGGTGCGGTCGGGGTTCGGCAACCGGGCGATCTTCGGCGGCTCCTACGGCTGGGGCAGCGCGGGCAGGCTGCACCACGCGCAGAGCCAGCTCCACCGGTTCCTCAACTCGATCGGCGGCTACACGCGGTCGGTCAACGACTACTCCCGCGGCGCGAGCACCGTGCTGCTCCCCCACCTCGTCGGCGCGCGCGAAGCACTGGACCTGCGGTACAAGCCCGCGTCGTGGGCCGACGTCGCCGAGCACACCGACCTGCTCGTCACCTTCGGTGGAGCGCGCCGGTCGAACACATGGGTGGTGCCCGGCGGGCACGCGCGGCACGTCGGGTCGGACCTCGTGCGGGCCGCCGGGCGCGGCACGCGGGTCGTGGCCCTGTCCGCCCAGCGCGACGACGCCTTCCCCGACCTGGGCGCCGAGTGGGTCGGCGTCATGCCCGGCACCGACACGGCGGTCATGCTCGCGCTGGTCCACGTCCTGGTCGTCGACGGACTGGCCGACGACGAGTTCCTCGCCACGCACACCGTCGGGGCCGACGAGGTCCGCCGGTACGTCCTCGGCGAGTCCGACGGCGTCCCGAAAACGCCCGAGTGGGCGTCCGAGATCAGCCGCACGCCAGCGGCCACGATCCGCGACCTCGCGCACCGGATGGCGGCGGGCCGCACGCTGGTCAACGTCGTGTACTCGTTGCAGCGCGGGGAGAACGGCGAGCAGCCGGTCTTCGCCGGGCTCACGCTGGCCGCGTTCCTCGGGCAGATCGGCCTGCCGGGCGGCGGGTTCGCCCACGGCCTCGGGTCGATGGGCGACTACGGCGTGGGCGTCGCGGGCGCGCCGCTGCCGACGTTCCCCCAGGGCCGCAACCCGGTGCCGGACTTCATCCCGTGCGCCCGGATCAGCGACCTCCTGCTGCGGCCCGGCGAGGAGATCCCGTACAACGGCGGCACGCTCCGGCTCCCGGAGACGAAACTCGCGTACTGGGCGGGCGGCAACCCGTTCCACCACCACCAGAACCTGCGCAGGCTCCGACGCGCACTGTCCACGTTGGACACCTTCGTGGTGCACGAGACGCACTGGACGCCGACCGCCCGGCACGCGGACATCGTCCTGCCGGTGGCGAGCACCCTGGAGCGCGACGACGTGGCGGCGGGTGCGGGCGACAGCAGGCTGCGGGCGTCCCCTCGCGCGGTGCCGCCGCGCGGCGAGGCCCGCGAGGAGCTGTGGATCTACTCGCGGCTGGCGGACAAGCTGGGCGCGGACTTCGCCGAGGGCCTGGACTCGCGGCAGTGGCTGGAGCGGATCTACGAGGAGTGGCGGGCCGCCCCGGCGTCACCGCCCGCGCCGCCGTTCGCCGAGTTCTGGCGCGACGGCGGGGTCGACCTGCCTCAGAACCCCTACCGGGACACGGTGTTCGCCGACTTCCGCGCCGGGCGCCCGCTGGGGACGCCGAGCGGGCGGATCGAGCTGTACTCGGCGACGCTGGCGGGGTTCGGGCTGCCGGACGTCGCGGGCCACGCGGTGTGGCGGGAACCGACGCAGTGGTGGCGCTCGCCGTCGACGGCGGAGTTCGCCCTGCACCTGCTGTGCAACCAGCCGACGCACCGGCTGCACAGCCAGTTGGACATGGGCGCGGCCAGCCGGTCGACGAAGGTCGCCGGGCGTGAGCCGGTGCGGCTGAACCCGGCCGACGCGGCGGTCCGCGGCCTGGTCGACGGGGACGTGGCGCTGGTCCGCAGCGCGCAGGGCAGCCTGCTCGCGGGGGTCGTCGTGACCGACGTGCTGCTGCCCGGCGTCGCCCAGATGCACACGGGTGCGTGGTTCGACCCGAGCGCGCCGGAGGTCGCGGACTGCGTCAACGGCAACGTCAACGTCCTCACGCGGGACGTCGGCACGTCGACGCTGACCCAGGCCACCAGCGGCGCACACGTGCTGGTCGCGATCACCCGCTACGACGGCCCGGTGCCACCGGTTCGCGCGTACGAACCGCCCTTGTTCACGCCGTGAGCACTCGTTTGCCCGCGGCGACGAGAGCCGTGTCCTCCTGCGGCGGGTGGACGCGGACGCACAGGACGTCGCGCAGGTGCCGTTCGAGAGAGTTGCGGCGGGACAGCGCCGGGTTGCCGAGGGCGGCCACGGCCGTCTGCACGGCCGCCACGACCGACCGGGCGATGGCCACCTTGAGCACCGACAGCTGGGGGCCGATCGTCGGGTCCCCGGCCTCGATCCGCAGCAAAGCGCCGTGCAGCAGCGTTTCCGCCTGAGCGATCCGCAGGTCGATCTCCCCCGCGACCGCCTGGATCCGCTCGGTCGTGGCGATGGGTCGGCCGAGCGCCGCGGGCACCCGTGACCGGGCGAAGTCCGCGAACGCCCGGCGGGCCGCCCTGGCCACGCCGACGTAGAGCGCCGGGTGGCCGAAGCTGCCCGGCCCGGCGGCCGCCGCCGGGTCCCGGTAGACGCCGTCCGCGCCGCGCGGGATCTCCACGAACGCGTCCGCGGGCAGCTCGACTTCCTCGTAGACGACGTCGTGGGTGTTGGAGGCGCGCAGCCCGAGGTGGTCCCAGGTGTCGACCCAGGTGATGCCGGGCAGGTCGCCCGCCACGATCACGTGCCCGACCCGCGGCGCGGCCGGATCGCCGTCCGGCTCGTCGGCGACCGCCCACACCACGTGGTAGGCCAGCGCCGTCCCGCCGGTCGCGTAGGCCTTGTGCCCGTTGAGGATCCAGCCCGACGACGTGCGCCGGACGGTGGTCTTCGGCAGGCCGCCGCGGGCCGGGGCCCCGAGTTCGGGTTCGGCGCGGATCGCGTTGACCGGGGCCGGTCCCCGCGCCGAGCGGGCCAGCACGTCGTCGTAGAGCGCGGTCGGCCAGTGCGCGGACGCGGCCTGGGAGGCGTGCGCCATCAGGGTGTTCGCCGCGATCAGCGCGACCGACGGGTCGCCCTCGCCGAGCGCGATGAGGATGCGGGCCGTGTCCCGCGCGCCGGCTTCCGCGCCGCCGTACCGCTGTCCGACGGTGGCGGTGAGCAGACCGGCGCGATGGGCCGCCTCCAGCCCGCGCACCGGCACCTCGCCGCTCTGGTCGTAGCCCGCCGCCGTCTCGGCGACCTCGGCCGTGACCGCCGCGAGGGCCTCCTCGGACAGGTCCGGCACGGGCAGGGCGTGCACCTGCGCGGTCGTCACGCCCGGCCCGCCGTCGCGTGCCGCCGGTAGTCCTCGGCGTAGTTGCCGAGGTGCTCGGCCTGGAGCGTGCCACGCCTGCCGGTCGCCTCCCGGTGCGCGATCTCCTGGCGCACCAACGGAAGCACGTGCTTGCCGTAGTCGACGGCGTCGGCCAGCGTGTCGTAACCGCGGATGCTGACGAGGTCCGCGCCCGCGTCGACGTAGTCGAGGATCGCGGCGGCCACGGTCTCCGCGGACCCCACCAGCGCCGTCGACGCCCCGCCCGCGTTGGTCACGGCGGCGGTCCGCGTCCACAACGCCCGGTCGTACAGGTCCGCCTTCTCGGCGAACGACAGCGCCCGCTGCGAGCCGACGTTCTGGGGCGTGCCCGGCGTCTGGAGCCGCTGCTTGCCGTAGGCGGCTTTGCTGAACGTGTCGGCGATCCTGGCCACGTACTCGTGCGCCTTCTGCCACGCCAGCTCGTCGGTCTTGGCGATGATCGGCCGGAACGTCACCCAGATCCGGGGCAACGTCGTGCGGCCCGCGGCGCGGGCGATGGCGTGGACGCGGTCGATCTCGGACCGCAGGTCCACCAGGGGCTCGCCCCAGAAGCTGAAGACGTCGGCCTTCTCGCCGCCGACCTGGAACGCCTCGTCCGACGACCCGCCGATGGAGATCGGGATGGGCGAGTCGTACGGCGCGAAACCGGGGCCGAAGTCGTCGAACCGGTAGAACTCGCCGTCGTGGCTGAAGGGCGCGGGCTCGGTCCACGCCCGCCGCAGCAGGTCGATGTACTCCGACGTGCGGGCGTAGCGGCGGTCCTTGGGCAGGTAGTCGCCCTGGCGGGCCTGCTCGGCGTCGCTGCCGCCGGAGATGAGGTGCACGACCGCCCGGCCCTCGGTGAGCTGGTCGAGGGTGGCGAGCTTCTGCGCGCCGACGAGCGGGAACGTCGTGTTCGGGCGGACCGCCACGATGGGCTTGATCCGCTCGGTGAGCTGCCCCACGGCCGACGCGACGACGAACGAGTCGGCGGTGCCGGAGCCGTAGGGCAGCAGCGTGTAGTCGTACCCGCCCTCTTCCAGTGAGCGGACGTACTCGCGGAAGTACTTCAGGTCGATGCCGCGGGTCGGGATCGGGTTCAGCTCGGTCGACGGGTTCAGGTGCGACAGGCTGATGAACTCGACCTCGCGGGAGGCGGTCTCGGGGATCTGCTGGCCGAAGGCGGGTGCGCTGGTCACGAGCCGACCGTAGGTCGGGCCCTGGACGGGCGTCCAAGACAAGTGCGCGATGGATTCCGATAGCCCGGCGTTAT
This sequence comes from Umezawaea sp. NPDC059074, assembly GCF_042738955.1. Lineage (NCBI taxonomy): Bacteria > Bacillati > Actinomycetota > Actinomycetes > Pseudonocardiales > Pseudonocardiaceae > Umezawaea > Umezawaea sp. NPDC059074. The sequence goes on along the minus strand of NZ_JBHYHC010000055.1, from coordinate 28,664 downwards.
GGACGGGGTCACGCGCCCTGGGCCGCGGCCGGGACGAGCTGGAGGTGCGGCCGCTGCGCGAAGAACTCCACGCCCGCCGCCAGCGCCGTCTCCTCCACCTCGGCCGCGAGACCGCGCCGGGCCACCATCCGCAGGTGGGTCGTGCCCGCGTCCGGCAGGTCGCCGCACACGCTCAACCCCGACGGACGCCCTCCCGCGCTGGGCAGCAGGGCGACGCCGAGACCCGCCCGCACGCCCGCGAGCACGCCCTCCAACGTCGTGGACTGCGCGGCGACCTCGACGTGGTGCCCCTCGCCGGTGAGGATCGACAGCGCCCGCTCCCGCAGGCCGCACGGCTCCTCGAACGCGATCAGCGGCCACGTCCCGCCGGGCTCGGGCGGCGACCAGCCCCGTGCGGCGTACCAGATCAGCGGCAGCCGCCCCACCAGGTGCCCGGCGCCGTGACCGCTGGGGTCGAGGACGAACGCGAAGTCCACCACGCCCTTGCCGACCGCCTCGCCGAGCTGCGTGGACCGGCCGATCTCGAACCGGGTCGCGCAGTCCGGGAACGCCGCCTGCATCGCCCGGATCATCTCCGGCAGGATCTGCTGCGCGCTGTGCTCCGTCGACCCGATGACGATCGTCCGGTCCCGCTCCACCTCCAGGCGGTGCAGCGACGCGTCGTGGACGCCGATGATCCGCCGCGCCTCCGCCAGCACCCGCTCCCCCTCGTGGGTGAAGCGCATGGTGCGCCCCTCCTTCTCGAAGAGCTTGCGCTTGAGGCCGCGTTCGAGCAGCCGCACGTGCTGGCTCAGCGCGGGCTGGCTGATGTGGCGCACGGCCGCGGCCTTGCTGAACCCGCCGCACTCGGCGATCGCGATCAGCGTGCGCAGGTGTTCGAGGTCCAGTGAGGTCGTCATGGGTGCGATTACAGCCGATCAGAGCCCTTTCCGAGACCCCGACCGGCATGTGGGAACCCCTTGCCAACCCATCACTCCCGCGCATGGGTGGCCATCGTGAAACGCACTTGGACGCGCGGCCCCGCCGCGGGCGACGCTGGACACCCCGGCGTGGAAGGAGTGCGGAATGAGCCGACACGGGGTTGAGAGCGGTCTGGACCCCGCCCGGTTGCGCGCCGCCTTCGGCGCGTTCCCGAGCGGGGTCGTCGCCGTCGCCGCGCGGGTGGACGACCAGGTCGTCGGCCTGGCCGCCAGCTCGTTCACCTCGGTGTCGCTGGACCCGCCGCTGGTGTCGTTCTCGATCGCCACGACGTCCCGGACGTGGCCCGCGCTGCGCCGCGCCGACCACGTGGGCGTGACCGTGCTGGCCGACCACCACGACCGCGTCGCCCGCCAGCTCGCGGGCCGGGCCGACACCCGGTTCGACGGCCTCGACCTGACGTTCGGCCCCGGCGGCGCGGTCACCCTCGCCGACGGCATCGCCTGGTTCGACACCACGATCGACCGCCACGTGGAGGCGGGCGACCACACCATCGTGCTGCTCCGCCTGCACGCCGTGGCCCACGCCGAGCACTCCCACCCGCTGGTCTTCCACCGCAGCGGTTTCGGCCTGCACCGACCGGCGCTTCTTTCGGTCGACACTGAAGCCACGAAGACGACTTCACCGACGCGCTAGCTCACGGAGGAGCTGCCGGTAGGTCGCTTTGGACGGCAGGTGCGCGAGCAGGTGGCGGATGGCGCGGTCCGCGAAGGTCCGCTCCTCGACGCCCTCGGCCGCGAGCGCGCCGTGGACCTGCCCGGAGACGTAGTTCCGCAGGGCGGTGGCGCTGCCGCGGAACGTCCCGAGACCCAACTCCGGCACTCCACCCGCACGGGCGCGGTAGCCGTCCACCAAGGCGCCGGCCCCGGCGGCGTTCACCCCGCCCGCGGGGTCGACGGCCCAGGTGACCAGCGCGGCGGCCACCTCCCACTCCGGCGGCAGCCCGCTCGCGTGCTCCCAGCCCACGACGACGAGCCGACCGCCGGCGCCCACGCGGACGTTGCCCGGCGTGATGTTGTTGTGGCACAGCACCGGTTCCGAGGTCGGCTCGTCGTCGAAGGAGTCCAGTTCGGCCAACGCGGGCACCGCCGCCGCGAGCAGCCCGGCCCACGCCGCGCCCTTCGACGCGGCGAGCGCCGCCAGGTCCTCCCAGCTCGCGGAGGACAGCGGCCGGGCGTTCCACGGGCAGATCCCGTCCACCGGCAGGCGCAGGCCGTGCAGCGCGGCCAGCACCCCGCCGACCTCGCGGGTGACGGCCGCGCTGACCGGCGCGGCCAACGGCGGCCCGGAACTCACCCACCGGTGGACCCGCCACCGGTGGCCGTCGATCTCCTCGACCACCCGGCCCGCCGTGCTCCGCACCGGGGCGGGCAGCGTCACGCCCGCCAGCGCCGCGGCCTCCTGGAACCGGGTGTCGGCCTCGCCGTCGGTCACCGGGTACACGTCGTCGACGGTCCTCGGCGACCAGCGGCCGCGGTCGGTGTCCAGCGCCCACCGCCGTCCGACCTCGTCCGGCCGGGACACCGACCTCAGTGGACCGGTCACCTCGCCCAGTCCGAACAGGACCGCAATCCGCTGGGCCAGCACGGGATCGGCCACGTCGACCCGCCCGCGCAGGCGGTCCACCTCGGCCTTGAGGGCGGTCCACGTCCGGAACCCGTACTGCCGCGCCAGCGACGCCTGCGCGGCGGCGAGCGGCACGGTCGGATCGGAGTCCCGGAGTCCGGCCAGCAGGTCCTTCGCCTGACGGCGCAGGTGGTCGAGATCGGGGTTGTCGGGCAACGTCTTCATGGGGGCACCTCGCTCACCGCCCGGACTCGCACGGACGGACCTGAGCGCGGCATCCGTCGTCGACCTGACCGAAACGGGGTGGCTTCGAGCCTTCCGGCGAGTCCCGGCGCGTACCCAACGCGCGGCACGAGGTTAACCGACCCCGTTGGGCGGCTGTCAAGCCCCGACGGGGTCGGCACGGGAGCTGAGCGCCATCACCCGAGCGAGCTACCCGCGATTGTCCCCACCGAGGGGACGTGCCGGGCCGGTCTCCGCCACTACCTTCGCCTTCGACCTGATCGACAACGGCGAAAGCGGAGGAACGACCGGTGAAATCCAGGTACGGCAAGGGAAATCGCGCCTTCCCGAAGGTCGCGGCGGCACTGGTGGCCGTGGCGCTGGCCGGGGTCTCGGCGTGCGACGCCGACGACGAGTCGACGCCCGCTCCCGCGAGCGCGGCCCCGAGCGCCGTCGCGCCGAGCCTCTCGTGGGGCCGGTGCCCGGAGGTGAGCGCGGCGACGACCCGCGACCCGCGGCTGAGCTGCGCCACGGTGCAGGTCCCGCTGGACTACCACCAGCCCGACGGCCCGAAGATCGACGTGGCGATCTCCCGCCTGCCCAGCACCAAGCCGGACAAGCGGCACGGCGTCCTGCTGGTCAACCCCGGCGGACCGGGCCTGCCCGGCCTCGACACCCCCGGCGACTTCGCCCGCACGCTGCCCGCGTCCGTGCTGGAGGGCTACGACCTGATCGGCTTCGACCCGCGCGGCGTCGCGCACAGCACCCCGCAGAGCTGCGGCCTCGCGGACCCCAGCGTGGTCGGGCTGTTCCCCTACCCCGCCGCCGACGGCTCCACCACCGCGAACGTCGACCTCGGCCGCGCGCAGGCCCAGCAGTGCTCCGGCATCGCCGACCGCCTGCGGCACTTCACCACCGCCAACACCGCCCGCGACCTGGACCGCGTCCGGCAGGCGCTCGGCGAGGAGAAGGTCTCGTACTGGGGCCAGTCCTACGGCACGTACCTCGGCACGGTCTTCAGCTCGCTGTTCCCCGACCGCGTCGACCGGATGGTCCTGGAGGGCAACGTCGACCCCACCAAGATCTGGGCCGAGTCCGTCGGCCAGTGGGGCAAGGGCGTGGCCGAGCGGTTCCCCGACGCGGCACGGGTCGCCGCGGCGCAGAACGGCGTCCTCGGCCTAGGCGGCACGGTCGACGAGGTCACGCAGACCTACCTCGCGCTCGCCGACCGCCTCGACCGCACGCCCGCGCCGATCGCGGGCGCGGCGTTGACCGGCTCCCTGCTGCGCAACGTCACCCACAGCCTGATGCTGCACAACGAGACCCTGCCCGTGCTGGCCCAGTTCTGGAAGGCCGCGGCGGACCTGGCCGACGGCCGCCCCACCGACGCCGACGGCGAGGTGCTGAAGCAGGTGTTCGCCGAGAACCCCGCCACGCCGGGCGTTCCCGCCGACAACCAGGCCACGATGTTCCTCGCGCTGGACTGCGGTGACGTGGCCTGGTCGCGCGACCTCGCCGACTACGCCACCCGCACCGCCGCCGACCGCGCGAAGTGGCCGCTGACCGCCGGGATGCCCGCCGACGTCTGGGCGTGCGCCTTCTGGCCGACCCCGCCCGTCGAGGCGCCCGTCACGGTCACCGACAACGGCCCGCGCACCACGTTGATCCTCCAGAACAAGCGCGACAACGCCACGCCGTGGGACGCCGGACTGGGTCTGCGCAAGGCGTTGGGCCAGCGCGCCGCGTTCGTCGGCGTCGACAACGGCGGCCACTACGTCTACCACGCCGGTTCCGCCTGCGCGGACGGCGCGACGGTCGACTTCCTCACCACCGGCCACCTGCCGGACGCCGACGTCACCTGCACCGACGCCCCTCAACCGTGATGTGCCAGCAGCGCACGGGCCCGGTCGAGTTCGACGTCGAGCAGGTCGTCCTCCACCGGCCCGGCGAGCGCCTCCTCCAGCAGCGGCAACGCTTCCGCGACTCGACCGGTCCCGCACAGCAGGTCCCCGAGCACCACGAGAGCCCGGACGCGCGTCGTGGCCCCCGGTCCGGCCGCCAGCACCTCCCGCAAGGTGGCCTCGGCGGCGTCCAGCCGACCGAAGTCCGCTTGCCGCAGCGCTTTCCGGTACCGGGCGGTCAGGTCCACCCCGCGACCCTAACGACCGGCGCAGGTGTCCCGGTACTCCAGGTCGGGCAGGTAGCGGGTCCACTGGTCGCGGTCGAGGCCACCACCGGTGACCTCGCAGGCCGTCTCGTCCAGGTGGCCGCGCAGGTCGTAGGTGGGGCGCATGTCCCACAGGACGACGTCGCCCTGACTGCCCGCGGTGGCCAGGAGTTCGCCGTTCGCGGAGAACACCAGGTGGCTGACGGTGTCCAGGTTGTCGGCCAGCGAGGTGCCGAACTTGCGCGGCAGGATCCGGCTGCCGAGGTCCCACAGGTAGGCGTTCTGGTCGATGCCGCCGGTCACCATGAGGTCCGTCGTCGGCGCGAACGCCACGCTCACCGACGAGGTGCTGCCGTGCGGGTGGAGCGGGTCGCCGAGCCGCCGGGCGTGCTCGGGATCCTTGACGTCCCAGAGGACGACCGCGCCCTTGGCGTCGCCGGTGGCCAGCAGGTCGCCCGCCGGGGACAGCGCCGCGGTCCCCACGTCCTGCTCGTGGCCGACGAGGCCGGATCCCACCTGACGCGGGTGCGCCGGGTCGGTGATGTCCCACAGGCGGGTGCCGGTCCGGTCCCCCGGCCCTCCTTCCTGCGCCTTGGCGCTCCCGGCCTCCGCGTGCCCCCCGGATTCGGTCGTGGTCACCACCGTCGGCGGGGCGATGGAGGTGGTGCTCGCGTACGTCCCGGACCCCAGGACGAGGCCGAGCACGCGGCCGTCCCGCACCCGCCAGATCCCCAGCACGAGCTCCCGGTCCAGCACCCGGGCGATCTTGGCGGGGTTGGTGGGCTGCCGGACGTCCCAGAAGATCGTGGCCTGGTCGCCGCCGACGACGAGGGTCTTGCCGTCGGCGGTGAACACGAGCGACCGAATGATGTTCGTCGGCCCGGTGAGCGGCGATCCCAACTTGCGAGGGCGATCACGGTCTGTCAGATCCCACAGGATCACTGCGCCCTTACCATCACCTGTAGCGAGCATCCGCCCATCAGGCGAGAACCCGATGGCGTCGACGCCTTCGCCGCTGTGTCCGGTGAGGGTGTCAATTCTGCGCGGGCGAGCAGGATCTGTCGTATCCCAGAGGACGGCGGACGTATCCCGTGCCCCAGTCGCAACCAGCGTGCCGTCCTCCGACATTGCCAGGGCATAGATCTCCGGATACTGACCGTTATGCCCTATAAAAGGCGATCCCAGAGCATGGGGACGTCCGGCACGAGCCAGATTCCAGAGGGTCACACGACCGCTCTCGCTTCCGCTCGCGATCACATTGCCCTTGGGAGAGAACACCGCGATCAGATCGTTCTCTCCTGCGATCAGCTGCTCGGCCCGGCTCGGGATGTCCAGGTAGGAGGCATCCCACACAAACAAACCCATGTCCCGGTCACCGGTCGTGGCCAACATACCGCCATGAGGTGCGAAGGTGACCTTCGAGCCGAATCCCACGCGGATCGGCTCACGACCTGGGCGAAGGTTGTTTAGGTCACTCAAGTCCCACAACACAGTGCCATGGAAGTCACCTCCCACGGCCAAAGTTTTGCTGTCGGAAGAGAACGACAGGGAGCCAACGATATCCGCGGGATTAGGAGCGACAGCGGCGAGGGGTCTAGCCACCGCACGATCACGGATGTCCCAGAGCGTCACTGGGAGCTCGTTGGTACGAGGGGCGACCGCGACTGTGCCGCCATCGAGAGAGAACGCGACAGCGTTGACTTTGGCTGGGTCGGCGGCGAACGGAGTCCCGAGTGGACGGACCTGCCCAGGATCGGCGACGTCCCACAACTGCACCCCTGGAACGCCTTCTCTCGACGTGGCGAGGACGGATCCGTCCGGGGAGAACCACGACTTGCCCACCGTCTCCTTCTGCCCCACGACCGGCGTGCCCGTCCGAGCGGGACGCGCCGGGTCGGTCAGGTCCCACACCACGACCTCGCCGCCGGAGCCCGCGGTCACCAGCCTGCTGTCCTTCGCCGCGAACGCCACGGTCACCGCGTGGTCGAACGCGATGAACGGCTCACCGACCCGTCGAGGGCGCAACGGGTCGGCCAGGTCCCACAACATGATCGCGCCGGAGTCGAACCCGACCGCCAGGTACCGGCCGTTCGACGAGTAGGCGATCGAACGGACCCGGCTGGTCACCCCGGTCAGCTGCCCGGCGTACGGCGTGGTGGCGAGCGCGCTCTGCACCGACGCGTAGGTCTCGGCGTCGGGGCGGATCCGGTGGGCGGCGACGCTCAGCCGCACCGCCGTGCGGGGGTCCGAGTCCAGCGCCGCCTCGGCTTTCGCGACGAGCTGCCGGGTCGTGACCAGCAGGGCCTGCTCACGGGCCCGCGCCTCCTGCTCGGCCGCGCTCCGCCGCTGCACGAACGCCACGAGGCCCGCCACCAGGGCGAGCACCAGCAGCGCCGAGGTCGCGACGACGATCCGACGCCGCCGCGACCGGTCGTGGCGGACGCTCGCGACGAGGAAGTCGCGGGCGTCCGGGCCGAGGTCCACCAGCCCGTCGACGGTCGCGCGACCCCGGACCCGCACGCCTGTCGCGTTGAGCGCGGCGCCGAGCCTTCCCCGCTCCCACAAGGCTTCCGCGCTCCGGTCGGCCGCCCGCCACCCCGCGGCGGCCTCCTCGACCGAGCGGCGGGCGCGGAGGGCCGACGCGGTCTTCGTGATCGCCTCGGCGAGCGGCGGCCACGCGGTGAAGAACATCTCGTGCGACGCCCCGACCACGGCCTCGCCGTCGACGGTGTCGATCGTCAGCAGCCTGCGCGCGACGAACGCGTCCAACTCGGCCACGACGGGTGCCGGGAGGTCGGCCCGCTTGACGTGCCACCGGGTGGGGTGGCCCTGCTCGTCGACCGTCACGACCCGCAGCAACCCGGCGATCACGTCGTCCCGGCCCCGCCCGCCCGCGGCGATGGCCTCGGCGAGAGCGGCATGGGCCTGCCGGATCAACGCCCCCCGAACGCCGTCGAGCGCGTCGTAGCGCGCCATCGACAGCTCCCCGCCGACCCCGACGCCCTCGGCCAGTTCCGCGAGCGTGAAAGCCAGCAGCGGCAACGCTTCCCCGCTGCCGGTGTCGTCGACGAGCCGGGCGACCAGCTCGTCGGACACCTCGATCCCGGCCAGTCGCGCGGGCCCTTCCACGACCGTCCGCAGGGTCTCCCGGCGCAACGGCCGCAGCACGTGCGTGCGCATCGGCAGCGACCCGAGGTCCGGGTCGAGCAGCAGCCGGTCCAGGAACTCCGGCCGCAGGGTGGCCACCACGTCCACCGGCCCGCCCAGCGCAGTCCGGAGCAGCGCCGCGAACGGGGCGAGGCGCTCGGGGGGCGTCTGGGTCAGCAGTTCCTCGAACTGGTCGATGACGACCAGCAACCGCCTGCCGCGGTTCGCCTGGAGGAGGTCGTCCACGACCTCGACGACCCGACCGCGCTCCAGGTCGTCCCGGATCCCGGCGACGTCCCGGCCGCCCGCGGCGGCGAGTTCCCGTGCCAGGGTCGCCCGCGGGTCCACGCCGGGCGTGAACGCGGCCACCGTCCACACGCCGGGCTCGTCGGCCATCCTGGGCAGCAGCCCCGCCCGGACCAGCGACGACTTGCCGCAGCCGGACGGTCCGACGACCAGCAGCAGCGCGTTGTCCGCCCGTTCGGCGGGTGAGCGGAGCAGCCCGGCCAGCGCCTCGACGTCCTCGTCGCGGCCGAAGAACGCCTGGTGCAGGTCCGCCTCGAACGCCCGCAGACCGGGGAACGGGGACCGGCCGTCGACCCAGCCGAGCCCGCCGGTCCGGTCGACGCGCCCGAGCGCCGCGGCCAACGCCTGCCTGGCGGCGGCGGGATCCGGGGCCAGGTCCGCGTGCTGCACCGACGTGAGCAGCGGGTGCTCCACCCCGGCCTCGGCGTGCAGCGGCAGCAGCCTGCTCCCCCGTGACCGCGCGATACCGACTTCCGCCGCGCACCAGGCGGACCTCACGTAGGCCTCGGTGACGACGCAGACCACGGCGTCGGCCCACCGCAGCCGCTCGTGCAGCCGCTTCTCCCACTCCTCGCCGACCGCGATGCCGTCCCGCAGGTCCCGGTCGAGGAACACCCGGTGCCCGTCCGCGACGAGCCACTCCCGCACCTCGGCCGCCACCCGCAGGTCCTCGCCCGCGTGGCTGACGAACACGTTCGCCACGGGGACCTCCCCCCTAACGCCTACGAATCCATCGACGCTCGGAGGGGCCGTGTTACCCCGCTCAGCGGATCAGCCCGGCCCGCCTGCGGACCCAGGACTGCGACTGCCCGCACTCGGCCGCGATGGTCTTCCAACTCAGGCCCGCGGCACGGCGGTCGGCGAGGTACGCGGCGACGTCCGGGAAGCCGAACCGCGTCGCCACCTCGGCCGCGCGGTCCTGGACGTGGCGGCGCGAGGTCGCGTGCGAGACGTGGTCGAGGCCGTGCCGGGCCAGCGCCGTGCGCACGGAGGTGCGGCTCAGCCCGGTCTCCGTCGCGATGGCCTGCACCGACAAGGCCTGGTCGACGTGCCGGTCGCGCAGGTAGTCCGGCACGGTCGTGAACCCGAGGTCGGCGAGGACAGGCAGCCACGGGGCGTCGAGCCGCGCGGCGCGGGCGTGGTCGGCGATAGCGTCGGCGGTCGCGGGGTCGACGGCCCTGAGGTGGCGGGACAGCCAGTCCTTGTGCAACCCGGCCTCACGGCTGACCGCGGCGAGGCTGTGCCCGGCCAGCACCCGGTCGACGACCAGCGCGCCGAGGTCCGGGAACCCGAGTTCGGCGGCGGCCTTGGCCGCGACGGTCCGCAGCCGGAGGAGGGAGTGCCGTCGGACGCCGTCGGCGCGGGCCTCGGGGGAGATCGCGGCGAGCGCCCGCAACGTCTTCCGCCGCCGCTGCTCGGGGTGCTTGCGGCCGCGCGCGGCACGGGCGGCGGCCTCGGTCAGCGCGCCGGAGCGGGCCCGTTGCTCGCCCAGTTCGCACCACGCTCGGACCACGGGGTCGGTCGCACGGCGGCGGCGCAGCGAGTCGGCCCGACGCCGTCGGGTGGTCACGCCCTCCAGCGGCGCGTTCCGCTCCAACCCGAACGCCTCGCGGTAGGCGAGGTCGTCCAGGCCGTGGGCGCGCAGGTGGGCCAGGACGGACTTGAACCAGCGGCCGCACAGGTGGCAGAGGACCCGGTCGCCCTCGTGCACGACCGTCCCGATCGGGGCGTGGTCGGTGAGCGTCACGGTGCCACCTCCGCTAGTCACACTGAGACTAGAACAGCGATCGACCACGGTAAAGGTCATCATTGACAGTTAGATATCTAACAGTTAGCGTTCTCATCATGGACGACGCCGAACCCGGCACCAGCCTGGGCCTGCTCCGCTGGATCATGTGGGCCCAGCGCAAGGCGGGCGAGGACTGGATCCGCGAACGCGACCTCAGCCACGAGCAGAGCTTCGTGCTCGGCTACCTCGTCCGGAACCCCGGCGCGATCCAGCGCGACATCGCCCGCGTGAGCCGCACCAGCCCCGCGAGCGTCTCCAGCCTCCTCCAAGGCCTCGAACGCCGCGGCCTGGTCGAGCGCCGCACGGAACCCGGTGACGAGCGCAGCAAGCGCGTCCACGCGACCCCGGCAGGCGCGGACCTCATCTCGGGCTTCGACACCGCGATGACCGCCGTCGAGCGGACGATCCTGGCCCCGCTGGACGAGACCGAGCGCGCCACCCTGCACGCCCTGCTCGTGAAGATCACCGCGGAACTCCCCGAGCCGGTCCGCCCGTAGGCTTCCCGCCGTGCCCAGGACGCGCCTCGACCTCGACCGGATCCGCGCGTCCCGCGCCGTGATCGACCAGCGGTTCCTCGACACCCCGCTCACCCCGTGCGACGCGCTGGGACGAGAACTGGGCTGCACGGTCAGCGTCAAGCTGGAGACGGCGAACCCGGTCCGCAGCTTCAAGGCGCGGGGCACGGAACTCGTGACCAGCAACCTCGTCGACCGCGGCGAGACCGCCGTCGTGTGCGCCAGCGCGGGCAACCTCGGCCAAGCACTGGCGTGGTCCGGTGGCCGCCGCGGCCTGGCCGTGACGGTCGTGGCGTCGAAGCGGGCACCCGCCACCAAACTGGACCGCATCCGCGCGCTGGGCGCGGAACTGATCCTCGTCGACGGCGACATCGAGACGGCCCGCGACCTGGCGTCGCGGATCGCCCACGAACGGGGCGTCCGCCTGGTGGAGGACAGCCTCGACCTCGAGACCTGCGAAGGCGCGGCCACCATCGGGCTGGAACTGGCCGCCGCGACCCCCGCGTTCGACACCGTCCTGATCGCCCTGGGCGGTGGCGCCATGGCCACCGGCATCGGCCACGTCCTGAAAACCCTGACCCCCGCCGTCGAGGTGGTCTGCGTGCAGCCCGCGGGCGCGCCCGCCCTCACCCTCTCGTGGCGCGCACGCCGGGTCGTCACCACCGACTCGACCGACACCATCGCCGACGGCGTGGCGGGCCGCCACCCCATCCCCGAGGTCCTGACCGACCTCCTGGCCGTCGCCGACGACGCCGTCCTGGTCCGCGAGTCCTCGATCACCACGGCCATGCGCCTGCTCCTGGAGCACGCGGGCCTGGTCGTCGAACCCTCGGCGGCGTTGGGCGTGGCCGCGATCCTGGAGGCCCCCGCCCGCTTCGCCGACCGCCACGTCGTCACGGTCGTCTGCGGCGCCAACGTCGACCCGACGGCCTTCCACGAGTGGGTCCGCCCGCCTCACCCGGCCCCCGAGCACGGCGGCTCGTAGGCCACGTCCGGGAAGAAGCGCTCCCAGTCGGCTCGGCTGATCGTGGCCGGACCGCGGTCGCACGCGTGCTCGACGACGTCCCGGAAGTCCGTGTCCCACAGTTCGGCGGTGCGGTCGGCGCTCGCGCCCGCCACCACCCGGCCGTCCGGGCTCAGCGCGACCGACTCGACCGAGCTGTCGTGACCGGTCAACGTGGCCACCGGCGCGGGCCGTCGCGGATCACCGACGTCCCACAACCGCACGGTGTGGTCGTACCCACCGGAAGCCAGCACGTGCCCGTCGCCGCTGAACGCCACCGAGCCCACGATGTCGGTGTGCCCGGTGACGACCGCGAACGGAGCGGGCCGCCGGGGATCGCCGACGTCCCACAGCCGCGCGGTGTGGTCGTCGCTGCCGGACGCCAGCACGCGGCCGTCCGGGCTGAACGCCAGGGCGTCGACGGAGTAGGTGTGCCCGGTGAGCGTCGACAGGAGCGCGGGGTGCCACGGGTCCTCCACGTCCCAGAGCCGGACCAGGTGGTCGTCACCGCCCACGGCCAGCACGTGCCCGCTGAACACCACCGGCTTGACGCTGGCCGACAACCGCGTCAGCACCGGGAACGCCTTGGGCGCGGCCGGATCCGCGATGTCCCACAACCGCACGGTGTGGTCGTAGCTCCCCGACGCGAGGAGGCGTCCGTCGGAGCTGAACGCGACCGAGAACACCGTGTCCTCGTGCCCGGTCAGCGTCGCCAACGGCGAGGCGTACCGGGGATCGGCGACGGCCCACAGCCGCACGGTGCGGTCGCGGCCCGCGGTCGCGAGGACCCGACCGTCCGGGCTGAACCGCACGTACGTGACCGAGTCCTCGTTCCCGGTGAGCGACCCGAGCACGACGGGGTTCCGCCGGTCGTGGACGTCCCACAACCGCACGGTCCGGTCGCCGCTGGCGGTGGCGAGAACGGTGCCGTCCGGGGTGAACGCCAACGAGTAGACCTCGCGGGTGTGGCCCGCCAACCGCGTCGCGAACGTGCTGAGCACGCCGTCCCGCGCCGCGGTGGTCGGCGCGAGGCGGTAGCTCGCGAGGCTCAGCTGGGCGGCCAGCGCCGGATCGCCGAGGCGCAGCGCGACGGCCTCCCCGGCGACCTTCTCCGACAGGGCCACGTCCCGCTGACGGGTGGCGTCCCGCTGCACGCGGACCGCCAGCACCGTCGTGGTCGTGGCGAGCACGACCAGCACGGCGAGCAGCGCGACGAGCTGCCGCAACCGCCGGGTGCGACGGCGGGCCACCGCGTGCTCGTCGGCCTCGGCCGCCACGCAGGCGTCGAGGAACGCCCGCTCCCGCGGGGTGAGCGCGGTCCTCCCGGTGTCCGCCCAGGCACGCGCCACCGCCAGCCGCGTGCCGCGGTAGAGCGACCCGTGATCGTGACGCAGCGACTCCCACACCAGGGAGGCCTCCGTGAGCTGGCGGTGGATCCGCAGCCCCTCACGGTCCTCGTCCAGCCAGTCGCGCAGCCTTGGCCAGTTGCGGATCAGGGCCTCGTGGGTGATCTCGACGCCCTCCCGGCCGAGGGTGAGCAGCCGGGCCCGCGCCAGGTGGTCGAGCACCAGCGCGGTCTCGGGGTCGTCGCGGTCCACCTCGTCGCACCCGACGCGGCGCTTGGTGTCCGCGCCCTCGTCGCCGAGAGCGGTCAGCCGCAGGAACAACTGCCGGGCGATCTCCCGCCGATCAGACCGCAGCGCGGTGTACGCGGCCTCGGCGGTGCGCGCGACGGCGTCCCGGATGCCGCCCGCGGCCTCGTACCCGGCGACGGTGAGCAGGACGCCGCGCCTGCGCCGCCACGTCTCCAGCAACGCGTGCGAGACCAGCGGCAGCGCCGCGGGCTGCCCGGCCGCGTCCGAGGCGAGCCTGGCCACCAGCGCGGTCTCCACCTTGTTGCCCGCCAGGACCGCGGGCCGGGTGACGGCGGCCCGCAACTCGTCCGGCGTCATCGGCCCCACCAGGACCTGCGCGTCGCGCAAGGCGTCGACCAACCGCGGGTACCGCCCGCACCGACCGTAGAAATCCGCCCTCACCGCGATGACCACCCTGGCCCGACTGGTGTCCGCGCTCGCCGCGACCACCAGGGCGTCGATGAACCGCGTCCGCTCGTCCGGATCCGCGCACACCGTGAACAGCTCCTCGAACTGGTCCACGACGAGCACGGCGTCGGTGTCTGCGGGCCGGTCCACCACCACCTGCCGGAGTCGCAGGTGCAGGTTCCGCGAATCGGCCAGGAACTCCTCCCGGAGCACCGCGGGCGATTCGCCGGTCAACGCCGCCAACCGGACCGCGCACTCCTCGAACGGACGCGCTCCCGGCGTGAACACCACCGTCGGACAGGACGGTGGCAGCGCGGCCACCAAACCCGCTCGAAGAACCGACGACTTCCCCGATCCGGAATCACCGAAAACGCCGAGGAAACGGTGGTCGGCCATTCTCTTCGACAACTCGGCGACCAACGCCTCACGACCGAAGAACCTGTCCGCGTCCGCTTCTTGGAAAGCGGACAAACCCACGTAGGGCGCCCCCGCATCCGATTCATCCTCGACCGTTCGGCCAGTCACACCACACGCGACCTCACGCCACCGGCCTTCCCATTCCGCGGTGTCGCCCTCGCACGCTTCGACGTAGGCCAACGCCACCGCGAGACTCGGCAGCTTGCGCCCGGCCGCGGCCTCCGACAGCACGCTCACCGAGTAGTTGGCGCATGTGCTGAGCTGCCGGTACGTCGGACTCCCCGCCTTCTCGCGCAGCCTCCGCAGATCCCCCGCGAAGCGCAGCAAGGCGGTGTCCTCGGCGTCCAGCGGACGCTCCCCCCTGGGCACGGTGTTTCTCCCCCTCGACCGTTTCCGTTGTTCGGCTTCCGTTGTTCGGTGTCACCGCGCTGACCCCGAACAACCGCACTCGACTAGACAGGACGACATCGGCCCGACGTCTCGTCGGACCGAGCACTGAAAAATCTCTGGAGGGTTCAAGTGCACAACCTCAAGCGCGCGGCCGTGAGCATCGCGTCACTCGCCGTCGCGGCCTGCGGAATGCTCGCCGTCGTCTCACCCGCGTCCGCCGAACCGTCAGCGGCCGCTTCCCGGAGCTGCTCCTACCACGAGTTCCAGGGCAGTGGCGGGCACTGGGGCGAGGACGTGACCTGCACCGGCGGCTGGTTCAAGGGAACGATCCTGTGCCACCGGTTCGACAACGGCTTCGAGTACTGGCACTACGGGCCCGTGTCGGGTTCCGGCGGCACGTCGACCGTCTACTGCGACCTCGGCGCGTACATCAGCTTCAAGACCTACACCCCGGTCTAATCGCCGAGTCGACGCGGCTCCTCCGGCGCTGGTTGGAAGCCCCCCACGGAACACCGCCACCCCCAAGAGAAACCACCCCGGAACAAAAAAAGGGCCGGGCCAAACAGA